>CAZDBE010000111.1:13654-15839 GCA_964503675.1 uncultured Pirellulaceae bacterium
TCGGGATTTACGACCGCCGTCAATTGGACTCCCGAATTGGGAATGGGGACATCAATCGCTTGGGGAATGAAAGAACTCTCACGAAAAGCGACAACGAGCTTTGCGGGCGTCGCCGTTTTCTTGGGTGACATGCCGTCGGTTTCCACTGATGTCGTTGGCGAGTTACTGGTCAGGTTCAAGCATTCAAACTGTCAAAACATCGTGCGACCGATCAACATTTTGAATGAAGAGAAAGTTCCCGGCCACCCAGTCGTCTTCCCCACCGATTTATTTGAAGAACTGGAAGGGCTAACAGGAGATGCGGGCGCTAAAGAATTAATTGCCGCAAACCACAACCGATTGACCGAAGTGACAGTCATTGACCCGGGAGCAACCGCAGACATAGACTACCCTGCGGACCTTTCCGATCACGGCTCTCCATAAGTTAACTTACTCAAGGCTTATTCGATGCCTGACTACGATCCAATCGAGGCCAGTCAATCGACCGTCGCCAGCGCGATGATCGATACCGTAGTGAACGTGTTGAGCTTGAATCGTTGTGATTCAGACAACGGGTTGATCGCCAAGTCCGATTCTTGGGTGCTGCTCAATCGCCTGCCGGCCAAAAGTTGGAGGTCGGCACAACAAATGCCACTCATACTTGTTGGACGCTCGGTTTACGAATCTGGCTTGCTTGAAAAAAGATCAACGCTGATCGCGAGTTCTCGTTTGCCAAAAAACCTGCAATCTCACTCAGCTTGGTTTGATGCAATCCGCACCATTGGAGCGCGGCTTGATCCGGACTCCCAAATGCTACTGACAGCAGAAGGCATGGCGGCAGATCCTTACGTGAGGCGAATTAGCGCGCTGTTCGGGATTGAGTTACTCGATACAGAGGTCACCAAACTCCCAAAACTGTCTGATAGAAAGGACATTAATGCAGGAGATGGCAAGATTCTTTTACTACAAGGGCAGGAAGAAGAGGAAACACGTTCCATCGACTTCAAACTGATCGAAATGGCTCATACCGTCCACGTGCTCTCTGTGCGAAACGGCGGCAACATCCATCAAGCAACCGCAAGCAGACTTGAAACGAAGACTTCTGAATCAACTCCGCCATCCAACGTCCGTTTGCTGAACGATGCGGCGCTTACCAAGCCGAAGACGAGAACAGAGTTACTCGGTTTAGGAGCGATCGGCTGGTTTCTATTCCCTAGCGGCAGCACAGATGATCAAAACGAAGAAAAAGATCTGGCGGAAAAACAACAAGCTTCCATTGTTCCGCTGCAGTCGATTGATCAATCGCAATATCTGCTGCATTGGGCTCGCCGTCAAAGCGATGTTTGGCCAGATCAGAACCAAGACGCTCACTTCGACCAGCTGATTTTTGGTTCGACCGAAGACAGATATCAGGAAGTCATGACCCTATGCCGAATCATTGCCAGCAATCGTCTGATCGGTGCCGCTCATTTGACGCGCGATCCTGCACCGGTGGTTTGCTTTACAGCGGTTCCGGTCGGCAAGCTGCCTGACCACACTGTATTTCGCAAGCATCTGGCGCGATGGGATTTTGTACCGTACGGTCTAGCGATTCGAAAATCCGTTTTGCAATCGGCGGGCTGTAAGAAAGTGATTTATGGAGACGATTCAGACTGGCAAACGCTAAGTGATGACAAGCGACCTTGGTTTCAATTGGAAAAGTCAAAGAACGGTAAGATTGACTGGTCGACGGAGCAGGAGTGGCGATTGGTGGGGGATCTTGACCTGAATAGAATCAAGGCCGACGACGCGTTCGCATTCGTGAAAACTCAAACCGACGCTGAACGATTGTCTGAAATCTGCCGATGGCCGATTGTAGTCCTTGAGCCCTCAGATAAAGATTGTTAAGTCCAACGACCTCAACTGTTCACCACCAAGTCTCGAATGTCATAGCATGGAAAAACATTTCGAAAAGCGAATCGCACAACTTCGAAGCTCTCTTGAAGAAAAAACTCAGGAAGACAAAGCCGAGTCGGCGGTCGCCAATCTATTAGTGACCTCATTACCCAACATACGGTACTTGACTGGATTCACGGGCTCGTCAGCTGCACTGCTGGTTTCCCCTCAGGACTGCGTCATCATCAGTGACGGGCGCTATACCGAGCAACTCTCCATCGAATGCCCGGGACTAGATGCCGTCATCCGCCCCATGGGTGGAACCATGACA
>CAZDBE010000111.1:15849-16399 GCA_964503675.1 uncultured Pirellulaceae bacterium
ATCAATTACTGAAACGATGAAGGCGCACTTTGCAGGCGATTTTCTCTTTGAACAAAACACGGTTACATACAAACAGTGGCTGGAGCTGACAGAAGCGTTTGACGGAAAACTAATTGGCAGTCCTAGCATTGTCGAGGATCTGCGCGCGATCAAGGACGAGGTTGAGATTGAGCTGATTCGAAAATCAGTCGCAATCAACCAAACCGTTTTTCAGGAGGTATGCAAATGCATCGACGACGGCACGACCGAACGCGACGTGGCCGCTGAGATTGAATACCGTGGCCGAAAGCACGGTGCTGACGGTTGCTCGTTCGAACCGATCGTGGCCGTGGGAGCAAATTCTGCGTTGGCGCATTACCGCCCCAGCAATGTAAAACTGAACCAGTCCCCGTTCACCCTGATTGACTGGGGATTAAACTATCAAGGCTACGCCAGCGATCTGACTCGTAACCTGATCACGGGCGCGGTCCCAGAACAGTACCACGAGATCTACACCGTCACTTTGGCGGCCCAGCAAGCCGCGATCGCTGCAATCAAACCGGGTGTCGAA
>CAZDBE010000112.1:0-16371 GCA_964503675.1 uncultured Pirellulaceae bacterium
TAATCGAAAGCTGTTCACAGATTGAATTTGAGTCCATTTCTTCCATAACGCTCAAGACAAAAACGTCCGCGTGCCCTTTGGGTATTCCCTTCAAACAATCCTGAACGACGTCGGAAAGTTCGCTCATCTCAAGATCCTTTTCGGGGCTGGGGGCCCACTTAAAAGTTCCGGGCTTCCAATTGCCTTGTTGATCGAACAGAACAGTCGAGGGGTCAAAGGCATCGTCGTCATCACCAAAACTTGCCCCTGCGTGCTTTTTTCGTGACCTGAAGTAGTCGATGATTTTTCGTTTCAGGATTGCGATCAACCATCCACGCACGGAGCCTCGACCAGCGTATTGACCGGAGTACTTCACTCCGGCAAGTAGCGTTTCTTGTAGAACTTCTTCCGCTGCGTTAGCGTCACGCATACGCGAATAAGCGTAGCCATACAGATAGTCACCGTAATCTTTAACCCACGTTTCAGGGTTCAGTTCTTCCATTAAGAAAACTCGTTTCAACTAAAGCGTACAACTGGCGACAACCTTGCGTGAAATGAATTTCGAAATTAGCTGGTGTCTTGGATTTGGCTCTATTCTAAATGACTTGGCCGATACCAGAAAGCTCTGCCACGACGGATTCGGAGATCATGGGGAGAGTATCGACCGATTAACGATCGTTTCCCGTTGTAATCGCGTTTCAGCGAAAAGCACGAGAAAACTAGGCCACTCTGCCACAAATTTCTTCTTAGTAACGCTGTAAGCAAACGCGTCGTCGCTGGTCTCCCCGACAGAACTTGGCGAAACTAGAATTTCAAAAGAAGGACGAAGCGATGAATAGCCGAAGCAACTATAACTCTTCACGATCCAACCAGACCGTGTACCCAATACGCAAAAATTCAAAGACGCCTGAAAAGTGCGCTCAGTTTGCGGAGAACCTTGATGCGGTGAACTCCAGCTTGAAACTCACAGACTCAGTGGTGGCCCGGGTGCCCTTTGAAGATCGGGCATAGTGTGTCGAGCGTTTTAGCCATGGCTGACAATCGGGCGCAAGTTCGTGAGTAGCACGTAGCAGCATCCTCTATTGTCGCGGTAAGACTGCCCTCGGCTTCAAACGCAATCGGTGAGAATGCAGTTTCTCTTTGCTTACATCAAGCAGGACACTAGCTTCGTTGCTTGAAAATGTCAACATTTATGTTTGCCTCGTCAATAATCTTCATTCACGAAACGAAAAGGAAAGTTCAGTGATATTTAATTCTTTGGTTGTCGAAAAGAATTCTGACGGCAACGTCACTGCCGCCGTACATCAATTGACCGAAGACAGGTTGCCTTCGGGGAATGTCACTGTGGCGGTACAGTACTCCACGGTCAACTACAAAGACGGTTTGTGTCTGAAAGCAAATGGAGGACTTGTTCGCGAATATCCTCACGTGCCGGGAATCGACTTCGCGGGTACTGTCGAGACGTCTTCTGATCCGCGCTACAAATCGGGTGACAAAGTCGTGTTGACTGGCTGGCGCGTTGGCGAGACGCATTGGGGCGGCCATTCGCAAAAGGCACGTGTGAACGCAGATTGGCTTGTGCCGCTACCTGATGGTCTTACCACAAAACGAGCGATGGCGATTGGAACGGCTGGTTTTGCTGCAATGCTCGCAGTCGTTGCGTTGGAGGATCATGGGCTTACCCCCGATCAAGGGGAAGTGCTGGTAACCGGTGCGGCAGGCGGCGTCGGTTCGATCGCAACATCAATCCTCGGCAATCTTGGATACCAAGTCGCTGCGGTAACCGGTAGGCCCGAAACGGCTGAGTACTTGACGTCGCTGGGCGCGACTCGCATCGTTGCCCGAAGTGAGTTGGACACTGTTTCCAAGAAGCCGCTGGAATCGGAAACTTGGACGGGCTGTGTTGATGCGGTCGGTGGCGAAATGTTGGCTCGCGTGCTCGGCCAGATGAAATACGGGGCGTCGGTCGCAGCCGTTGGACTTGCTGGAGGGGCAACGCTTCCGACTAGCGTGATTCCTTTTCTTCTTCGAGGAATCAATCTGTTGGGCATCGACAGTGTCATGCAGCCATATGAAATGCGTTCCAAAGCATGGCAACGATTCGCAACAGACATGCCGCTTGAAAAACTCGACGCCATGATCCACCCCGCGACTTTAGCGGAGATACCCGAATTGGGGGATCAGATTCTGAAGGGGCAGATAAAGGGGCGTGTTGTCGTTGATGTCAACACTTAGGCTTTTAGACGTGAAAACGTGAAAGTATTCATCGTCACACGATGGGGACGCCTGATTCCAATGCTTGTTGCTTGAGCAGACTCAAGTTCGACAAACTGTTTCTCGTCCGTCGAAAGCCAAGTTCTCAACACTGGCTTTGCCGAAACATTCTGTAAACTTTATTCCGGCCACTTTCGTCAAGTCAGGCAAGTTGCCCTGCGCGAAACTGAATCTCAATCAGGAATGAGGAAAAACAACGGTTTTTCACATGTTTTGAGGCCCAAGAAATAAGGTCAAGTTTTTTTGTCTAAATTTGCAAGGCAGGTCACACTCGCTCGTCACCCCCGCAAGTCAATTAAAGACATTTAACGGGACAGTCAGATGAACGCGAAGTCAACGGAAACATCAAGCAACAAACCAACTTGGTGGAAATTTGGAATTTTTGCGGTCGTAGCGATCGCCGCAGGCATTCTTTACTCCCAGTTCGGTTCGTACCTTTCATTGGAAAGCCTTGCTCAGCAAGAAACAGCTTTGAGAGATTTCCAAACGCAGCATCCCGTGATGGTCTTTGGGATTGCTTTCCTGATCTACGTTGCGGTGACTGGCATGTCACTACCGGGAGCAGCCGCGCTGACGCTGATGTATGGATGGTACTTCGGGTTCACAGAAGGGCTCTTCCTTGTCAGCTTTGCTTCAACAGCTGGAGCGACAATTGCTTTCTTGCTTAGCCGCTATCTGTTCCGCGACGCTATCATGAGTCGATTCGGGGATCGTTTAACGAAGTTCAATAAATCACTTGAACGCGAAGGTCCATTTTACCTGTTCACCTTGCGATTGATTCCAGCCGCTCCCTTCTTCATCGTCAACGCGGTGATGGGGTTAACACCGCTGAAGACACGAACGTTCTGGTGGGTTAGCCAGATCGGCATGCTTGCCGGAACAGCAGTATTCGTTTACGCCGGATCGAGCGTACCGGACCTCGCGACTCTTGCAGAGAAGGGGGTCAATGCCGCATTTTCTCCAACGCAAATGCTTCAACTTGTCGCGGCATTCGTTCTGCTGGGCGTTTTTCCTTTGATCGCCCGCTGGGGCGTCAAGCTCTGGAAGAATGCCTCTGTGAAACAACCGATGACGCAGCCTGAATTCAATCAGGAAGCGTAAAACTCAACCGGGCAATAGCCATGAACACTGAAACGATCAGCTCACTTTCAAAAAACAGACCAAACAACAAACAGGGATAAAGAAATGTCAGAAACAATCGTACAGTTGCAGCCGTTCGATGAGCACAATCAAAAGCTTGAATCAAACGTCCATCCACCGAAGTGGTCTAACCCCGAACCAAAACCGAACTACCACCTTGTCGTCATCGGAGCCGGAACAGCGGGCTTGGTCACCGCCGCCGGAGCAGCCGGTCTGGGAGCGCGTGTCGCTTTGATTGAACGCGAATTGATGGGCGGCGATTGCTTAAACGTTGGATGCGTACCATCCAAAGGCGTCATCGGAGCAGCGCGCGTCGCAGCGACGGTTCGCGATGCAGCACCGTTTGGCGTCAACGTGCCCGATGGAGCGGCAATCGATTTTGACAAAGCGATGGCACGGATGCGAAAGAAGCGTGCTGACATCAGCCCAGCCGATTCGGCTCAACGTTTTGCAGATCTTGGCATCGACGTCTTCTTTGGACAAGGCAGCTTCGAAGATGACGGCACAGTCTCGGTTACGACGTCGTCCGGTGAGGTGACTCGGCTTGAGTACAAGAAAGCCGTCATCGCATCGGGGGCCCGGGCTGCCGCTCCACCAATCAAAGGCATGGATACGATCGGCTATCTGACCAATGAGACTCTGTTTTCGCTTACTGAATTACCAAAGCGTTTTGGCATTATCGGCAGTGGCCCAGTCGGAAGCGAGATGGCGCAGTCGTTTGCACGCTTTGGAAGTGAAGTTTTCTTGTTCGAGCGGTCAGGCCATATTCTGTCGCGTGAAGACGTCGACGCTGCAGCAGTTGTTCAGAATCAGTTTGAGAAAGACGGAGTCAACCTTGTCTTGAACGCGAAAGACATGGAGCTTTCACCTTCGGGCGATCAGATCAGCGTCAGAGTCGTGCAAAACGGCGTGGCAAATGAAGTTGTCGTCGACCAGCTGCTCATCGCGGTTGGGCGAGCTCCAAACATTGATGGCTTGAACCTCGACAAAGTCAACGTGAAGTATCACAAGAAGGGCGTCGAAGTAAACGACAACATGCAAACAACAAACCCGCGGATTTATGCTGCGGGTGACATTTGCTCAAAGTTCCAGTTCACTCACGCGGCTGACTTTTAGGCCCGCATCGTGATTCAAAACGCGTTGTTCGCAGTTGGCCCGTTCGGCAAAAAGAAAGCCAGTGATTTGATCATCCCGTGGGCGACTTATACGTCACCAGAGATTGCTCATGTCGGCATGTATCCGGCAGACGCCAAGGAAGCTGGCATTGAAATCGACACGTACGTTCAACAACTCGAACACGTCGACCGCGCAATCCTTGAAGGAACGGATGAGGGCTTCGTCAAAATCCACACGAAGAAGGGAACTGACAAGATCGTTGGTGCAACGATCGTTGCCGAAAACGCTGGCGACATGATTTCCGAGGTAACGGTGGCGATGAAGAACAAGGTTGGTTTGGCGGGTATCGGAGCAACGATCCATCCTTACCCGACGCAAGCCGAAGCGATTCGCAAACTGGGCGATCAGTACAGCAAGACGAAGCTGACGCCATTCAGTGCCAAGGTTCTCAAGTTTCTGATGAAGCTGAACGTCGGTGGCTAGAGAAAGTGGCAAAACGAGCGAGGCTCGACTTTCGAACATCTAAGACTCCCGCGTTGTTGCTTGATTTCTCAGTAGGAGTCCCCGACCGGCTTGAGTGCTTCCTTGATTGACATTCTCATTCTCTACGGCACTACAAGAAGAACCAAAAATTGATTGCTCGCGCCGCACTGACGATCAACTTCAACACTGATGAAATGCTATCTCAATTTGATCTAAGTGGAAAAGTTTGTCACTGATCTCAGCAGAGCAGTATTTTGAGATCATAAAAACGGGTAAGGACATGGACTGATCTGAAGCCTTACAGTCGATTGGCAGTGTTGACTTCAATTTCGCGACGGCGAGCAGGTTTGACCACCGTCGCTTTGACGGTTCTCCTAACAGTAAAATGCCAAGGGATTTCACTGATGCATGTCTATCCTTGTGGGACGATGTCATTGAAATGCTTGCGAGCAGAAACGCCAGAAAACTCAAAAAGGTCCAATCTAATTGCTTTTAGTTGTCCAATAATCCGGTGCCGGAGGGTTAAATATTGTGCGAGGATAAGTGTTATAAAAATGAGTGTTGTTTATCCCTGAGGTTCCTGTGACTACTAAGAAGAAGAGGCCAGCTTTTACTCTGGTAGAGTTGTTGGTTGTGATTGCGATTATCGGCATTCTGATCGGCATGCTGCTTCCTGCCGTTCAGCAGGTCCGAGAGGCTGCGAGGCGCGTGACTTGCTCGAACAACATTAGGCAATTGGGATTAGCATGTCACAACTTTGAGTCTGCTCAAATGGAATTTCCCTCTAGCGGTATCGCAGCTTCAAGATGGTGGTTTATGGATTGGGTTCTGTTCGAAGGAGCGACGCCAACGCAACCACAGGGACTACCGAAAGAAGGGGCGGGCTGGACAGTAAGCCTCTTGCCCTTTATCGAGCAAGGAAACGTTGCGTCGGTTAGAAAACAGCTGGGACTTCGTGCTGCCAATCCCGCAACAGGCATGGCATTGACCGAGGTTGCTATTCCGAGTTTTAGTTGTCCGTCACGCGGAGCACGCACAGCTGACTTCAGCGGGCGTGGATTGCCTTTGTTTGCAGTTTGCGATTACGCAAGTTACTTCGGCTCAGAAATGGCAGACATTGACGGCATCGACAATAGCGGATCTACAAACAAGTTTAGCCCAAGTTTCTACCGAGGAGCCATCACGCAGGGCGGCATAATCCAGCTCCCAGTATTCAGAGACTGGGTGGACATTGATGCTGCTGGCGACTTTACAAATATCTCGGTCGGATTTGGGGCGATAAGCGATGGTTCCTCGAATGTCGCACTACTGATGGAGAAATCTGCTGATTCTAAGAACTACAATATCGCTCCTGATTCTTCTGTTGCGAACGCCGTTGGCGAAGCTGGAGGATGGTTTGCGTCGGGAGACTTTACTAATGCTCGTGTAATTCGCCCTTATACGATCGCAGGCGGAGGCACTGGGCTTGGCCTAAAGCCAGACAATATTCAACGTGGCGATTTCATTGACCCAAACGCTCAAACAATTGACGAAGGAAGTTTCGGCGGGCCACATCCGGGTACTTGCAATGCTGTCTTTGGTGACGGTTCAACTCACTTCATAAGTAACGAGGTCGCCGCGTCGGTGCTCTATCAAATGCTAACCAGAGATGATGGCCAAGTTCTCAACTTTGATAGCTTTTGAAAAACTGTTTTGATTCGAACTTGTGTAGTCCAATGTATTTTAAGGTGCGTTATGGGGCAGAGAGCTAGTATTTCGAAAGCCAATATTTCACGTTTCTTGGCTCTTGGGTTTGTGGCATGTTTTGTTTTAGGTTGCGGAAAGCCCCTTCCAGGAGTGGAATACAATTCTACAAACGTTCGAAGACTTCGGACCGCGTACAACATTTACGCAAGACTAAATGGTATTAAAGGCCCCGCATCTGAAGAGGAGTTCAAGGAATTCATGAAGTCGGATCTGACGGCAAAGATTCGACTTGAGCGTATCGGCGTGCAGGTAGAAGACTTTGACGAAATATTCGTTAGTGAACGTGACGGTAAACCATTCAAAGTTCGATACGGCTTAAAAGGATCACAAGACCACGCTGTTGTGTTTGAAGAAGAAGGCATTGACGGCAGGAGATTTATCGCATTCTGGGATCCTGTTGAGGTTGATGGTGACGAATACGATCGGTATTGGGCAGGTAAGAAACCGTAAAAGCAGGACGGGAATCCCTTCCTCCGCTCATCGCAATTTTACTTCCAACTAAATACAGTGCTGGCGAGCACTAGCAACTCGGACAGCTTCGGAGATCAAATGAGACTTCTTTTGCGGACCTTTGTTCTTGGGGGGCTCTTTGTAGCGATGAGTGGATGCCAAGAACTGTCGGTTACAGCTCAAGAGTCGCAACACGATTCATCACCGACGGAGCAGCCGTTGGCGCTGTCGCAAAACGAAGCCTCCCAATTCTCACCTCTGAGCGATCCTGAAAATCGAGGAGGCTGGGTGCTGGTAAACGCAATGAGCGACGAGTTCAATCAGGATCAGCTTGATACGCGAAAGTGGTGGGTCGAAGGAACCGGTGGCACCTACAAAAAATGGTCTGGCCGCCAGCCGGCTCAATACAATCCGGACAACGTCAGGGTGGAGGAAGGGCGTTTAAAAATCGGTGCGCGCTGGACACCGGATTTTGAATTTTTGGACGATCCCGACAAAGACGGACAGAACTATGAAAACATGACCACAGGTTGTGTCATCAACTTCAACAAGTTTCGTTACGGCTATTTGGAAACAAAAGCCAAACCCGGGCTGGCCTCGGTTACGGGAGCTTTTTGGATGACCGGCGGTGGACGTGAGCTGGATATTTTTGAATTGATGGGGGCTCCGAAGAACAAAGACAAGCAACACATTCGCAAGCGCTGGCGTTCAAACATCATCAATTGGGAGGGTAAACGAAAGCCTGTCTTTCGTGAGTATTTTGAAATCCCATGGGAAGTAGGTGAAGACTTCCACGTTTACGGTTGCCAGTGGACGCCCGAGGGTATCGAGTGGTGGGGCGATGGCAAACTGATTCACGAGGTCAGCAAAGAGGAGATGGGCGAAGACTGGGTGCTCGACGCTGATATGATTCTGTGGATCGATTCAGAACCTTTTCACTGGCAGGGGTTGCCAGTGGAAAGTGATTTGCCTGTCGATTTCGAGCTGGAGTATGTGCGCGTTTGGCAAAAGTCCGAGCACATAAAAAATGAGGCGAACAAAGCGGCCGCCACCGCGAAGTAAATTGTGTCGGAGTTGTTGGCGAGGGCCTAGTTTTCACTAGTCGGCCAAATTGAGAGAGAGGGCATTTCGCGATCAGAACCCCCAAATGTTTTCACTCTGTTCGTACAACGCGGAGAAAGTGGCCTGTGTCTGGACATGGGAAAGCCCTCATTGGTCTTTCACTATAACGTGAACCAAGGAGGGCTCATTATTTGTCTCAGCAAGCGAATGTCTAAGAGATTACGCGGCCCCAAGAGAGGGCCATAATACCCGAGTACCGCTCTAGCCAGCTTGCAAGATAAGGATGAACGCTGGGATATCGTCGAAGTCGACAACTTCGCTGCAATCACAATCCGCCTCGGCTTGAAAAACACCGGATTGCAAAACTGTAATGAACGCTGGGATATCATCGAAGTCGACCATTCCGCTCAAGTCAACATCTCCCTTAATGACTGGGTTACTAGCTGGGGCAACAGATAAGTTAATTACGTCGATTCTTGGAAAGAGCGTGTTGCCACTGGCGTCTAGGAATTGCATCCCAAAGTAAACTGTCGTTCCAACATCGCTTGCTACAGTGGTGTATAAATTCGTAACCTCACGCGTCGTCCATTGAGGGTCATTGGCTCTATCAATTGGATAACTGTCGCCGCCTAGCTCCGTCATATCTCCAACCACCGTATCTGCATTGACACCAGTTGTCGACGTGAAAATGAAAGTTCGCATGGTCTCGTCGCCGTTCCAGTTTGCGACGTTGCCGCCAGCACCGAAATCGTAGGATAGGCTAAACACTTCTCCAGCGGCTTGAACAACATACGCTGTATCGTTGATCTGCGTCCGATTTTGGAAAGGCATGCCGGCTATCGATGCAGGCTGTGAACTTCCGTTTGTCTGTGACGTATTCGTAAAGTTGATGGTGTCAGCTCCACCAGCGTTAAACCAGTTTGGTGTCGCCTCAAAAGTTTGCGGGCCTGTTGCAGGTGCGGTTGCCTCAAAATCCCCGTTATTGAGAATGTCGACCTGTGCATTGGCTGTTGTCGCCACAGTTGCCATTGCAGCGAGTGCGATCGCTGCGGTTAAAAATTTAGTCATGGTTAATTTCTCTCCAAATGTCTTGATGTGGGCGAATAATGTTGAATGCTTCAGGAAATCGGCCTCAAGGCAGGAGATTTTCACCTCAAGCATGCCCGTTGGCTACCCAAATACCCGGTGAGGCTTTTATCTTGGACAAATATAGTCAGAAAAAAACCGCAAATACGGCAAAATCTCGAAAAGCCCTTTCGATCTTACCGCGAGCCTTTTCATAGACCGGTCAGTGGTAGAAATAGCGGCCACCGAGACCTCCATTGCGAGTCCCTACCATGCTGAGGCATCATGCATCATGTTTTATCGCCAATGGTTTCGGCTCCTGATGAGACCACAGCAAGCTCCAGCGACAATCTTTCTTCCAAACGGGCGCGGAGTAGTAAAAGCAGTAAGCCGCCGCAACTCGTTGCTAAAGCTTAGACGGAAATCAGAATTTCAATAAATGCTGGGATATCAGAAAAGTTAACGGCACCGTCTTGATTGCAATCCGCTTGTTCCAGAAAACCGCCGGACATCAGAATTGAAATAAACGCCGGGATGTCTGAGAAATCCACCACATCGTTCAAGTTGCAGTCGCCAAGATAAATAGTGATCCCGGGAGTATCGACCTGCAGCTCAATCACATCAATTCTTGGAAACAACGTGTTGCCACTTGCGTCTAAGAATTGCATCCCAAAGTAGACTGTCGTTCCAACATCGCTGGCGTTGGTGGTATAAACGTTCGCGGCAGCATGCGATGTCCATTGTCCGTCATTGGCTCTATCAATTGGATAGTTGTCGCTGCCTAGCTCCGTCATGTCCGCGACCACCGTAGCGTCGTTGACGCCAGTTGTTGACGTGAAAATGAATGTCCGCATGGTCTCGTCGCCGTTCCAGTTTGACGAGTTGCCACCAGCACCAAAATCGTAGGACAGGCTAAACACCTCTCCAGCAGCTTGAATGACGTATCCTGTATCGTTGATCTGCGTGCGATTCTGGAACGGCATGCCGGCTATCGAGCCAGCCTGCGTGCTTCCGTTTGTCTGGGAGGTGTTCGTGAAGTTGATGGTGTCAGCTCCACCAGCATTGAACCAGTTTGGTGTTGCGTCATAAGTCTGAGGGCCTGTTGCAGGTGCGGTTGCTTCAAAATCTGCGTTGCCGACGACACCGCCTAGAATAATTGTTGTAGATGGCGGTGTGGTCACCGTCGTAATGACTTCTGGATCGCCAACAGTAATCGTGCCAGTGGTCGCAAGCTCCGAAGTGTCCCAGCCTAGTCCGCCGCCGAGGGCAGGTAATTGAGTCGAATCGAAATCGCCTGAGAAACTGTTAAACCCAAGAAGGACGAACGACTGCCCATCGACCGGAGTGAATCCGGGGGCGAGCGTCACGACCAGATCGCCACCTGACGCATCGAAAGTGCCGCTCACATCTAATACATCATTTCCACTTGCACTTAGTTGCATTTCAAGACTTGCCCCCGGTCGGTGTGTGTAGCCACCGGCAATACTCAGTGTTCCAATACCACTTCCTGCGGGAACCACAGTCGAACCATTTTCTGCCATTACTTCGCCAACGATGTCTCCTTCGCCAGCGAGCGTTTGGTTAACACCGATTTCCAGCCCGCCACTGACCGACGACGCATCCAAAGTACCGCCCACCTGAACATTGATGTAAGCAGAGCCTCCCAAAGTACCGGCACCACTTAACGCCAAAGTGCCAGCTGAAATTAACGTATCTCCGGTATACGTGTTGTCGGCTGTGAAGGCGACGGTACTGGTACCAGTTTTTGTCAGGCCGCGCGGCAAAAAGTAATCGCTTACTTGCCCGCTGATCGAAACGAGCGCGTCGCCATCACCTGATATCAGGAGGTCGTCATATAAGATTAGATCAGTGTCAATTTCGTATGAGAACTGGCCGCTGGATGAATTGCTCGCATCAACAACAATCTCCGGTTCGACTCCGAACAAAGAATTCGTAAATAACAGAGCATTGCCCGTTACGGTGCCGGTTCTGTTTTGTGTGCTATTAAAAGAACCTGTCAGTAAGATTTGGTTCAGCATGTATTCGAGTCCCGAAAGCCGAACCATATCGTTGTTGGAAGTGTAATTGAACGAATCGGACGTCGGGAATTCCAAAACGTTACTGGCGAATGAGTCGCTATAAAACATCGTTTCGGAAATAGCCGTTCCTCCAGCAAACCAGCTATTGGTGCCCAACCAGTTTTGGCTGGTAGAACTCATCGGGTTAAACGTGAAGTGGTCGAACAAGTTGATTGTATTCTGACTTTGGTTCAGGATCGCGTACCGCTGTTTGTCAAATTCAGATTCTTGGTCCGTCAATTCGCGTCTCAAGTCAGCAACGATTGTGGGGTTTGCGCCTGCAATATTTGAGGTTTCACTGATGTCGGTCGCAAGGTTGTAAAGCTGTGGATTAAGTCCGGGGCTCCCGCCTGACCAAGTAAGTTTCCAATCACCTTTGATGACTGAAAAATGCGCGCGATGTCGATTGATAAGCACTTCATGAGGATCTCCGGCAACGGTGCCGTTAATGAACGGCAACAAATTGACCCCATCAACTCCGGTGTCAGCCGGTCCAAACATCCCGCCGCCCGCTTCAAACGCGGTCGCCAGAATATCAACACCATGTACGGGTTTGTCGTAAACGGTATTTTCAACTGCGCTATTTACTCCTGCCCCAGCCATCAGCATAGGAACTCGGATTCCACCTTCCCAAGGCGAACCTTTTCCCCGACGTAAGATGCCGTTGTCAGCCCCGTTTGGAGATGACGAATTCGCGTCAGCGCCTCCATTGTCATTGATGAAAAAGATCAGAGTGTTGTCGGTGATACTGTCTGAAGTGTTTCCATCGCCGTTAGGATCGTCCAATCGGTCAACGATACGGCCGATTTCTTTGTCCATTGTGAGCATCATCGATCCGTACGTTTTACGAATGCCAGACAACCCGGCCAAACTCGGGTCATTAAAGTCTGGAGAGTTTTGCATCGGGGTGTGAGGAGCGGTAAACGACTGATAAAGAAAAAATGGATTCGCATCATCGTGGTGATCGGCGATGAAGTTGACGGCATAGTCACCAAATGTGTTCGTAATGTATTCTCCGCTGTACGACGTTTCGACAACCGTATCAGAGATCGTGCCATTGTTGTTAATTGCCTCTCGCAGCAATTGAGTTTGCGACAAATTCGCATTGCCAACGTTATAAGTTCGGGAACCGTGCCAAATCCCAAAAAACTCGTCAATGCCCTGATTCTGAGGCCGGTTACCTAACTGTGTGGGAGACGTGTCGGCGATCTGACCAAGGTGCCACTTCCCGACCGCACCTGTTGTGTAGCCTACCGATTTCATTCGTTCCCAAATCGTGATGGATTCCACTGGCACACCTTCAAACACGCCGCTTGCCGATGTCAGGTTATTGCCGACCACTTCGTTACCAATTCGGTTTTGGTATCCACCGGTCACAATTGCCGCACGTGTCGGTTGACAAGCTTGGCCAACGTAAGCACGCGAAAAGGTTACGCCACGCGTTGCCAAGTCATCAAGATTTGGAGTTGGGATCTCTGATGTTTCCCCGCTCAGTCCGTTCATGAATCCAAAGTCGGCGTAACCGGCATCGTCACAGATTATCACGACTACGTTGGGTTGTTGTGCTTCTACAAAAGTCTGTCCAAGCAAGCAAAGACTTAATGCTGCAGCAACAACGAAAATAGGTTTCATAAGATTGACCAAGAAGGAAGGAGAGGTGCGGGAGCTTCACTCATGAATCAGGTAGACAATGGCGTCGTTTCCATTCAAAAAGGCTCTGCCAATAAACTTCAATTTTAAGCCGAATTGGACATTCAAAACGCGAATTTATTTCAATTTTGAGGCAAGACGGTTAATGGTAGCTAAAACCAATACTTTGAAGAATTCGTAGATAGCAAGTTAGGGATAATTGGGTGCTGGCTTCAAGCTAGACAGGCGATCATGCTATTGTGTTTGGGTTGATAGGTTTCGGCGGTTGAACATCGGATCGGATTGACGTCCCTATTTTAGGTGAAGGACGAAGGTGAATATGAAGCTTAGTTTGCCGGGAAGATGGACTCTGGAACTAAGGCGGGGGCGAAGCGGGGCAGAGCCCGGAGGGTAGTGCTGGCTACTTCTTGGCAATCGTTAGGGCTAGAGCCCAATTTATTAGGAAATCCATGTCCAGTTTTTGTCGTCTAGAGGGTGAATCAGTATGGATGACTCAACTTCTAATCAGCCTGACGCTGCAGAGGATTTTGTTCGATTGTTAATCGAGCATGAACCGATGGTTCGGTCGTTTTTGCGTGGCCTCGTGCCAGCGTGGAACGATGTCGATGAAGTTATCCAGAACGCAAGTCTGATTGCTTGGCGGAAGTTTTCTGAATTCGAACCGGGCACTGCATTCGGCGGTTGGTTTCTTACGATCGCGAGGTTTGAAGCGCTTAAGCATCGAACAAAAATTGCTCGGTCACCTCTGATTTTTGTTGATCATTTGTGGGAGACGCTGGCCGAGGAGGCTCAAGAGGATACGACTGTCGTTACACGTTATCTCGAAGTGTGTCTTGCAAAGTTGGATCCTCAAAAACGGGTGATGTTGATGCAAGTCTATTCACCAGGTGTCACGATGAGAGATGTTGCGAAAGCAGCAGGCAAAAGTGAACAAGCATTTTATAAAATTATTCAACGTTTACGTCAGACATTGATGGACTGCGTTAGTAAGTTGAAGACGGCGGAAGCAAACTCATGAATCACAATGATCTAGACAATTTGATCTTCGCTTGGCTCGACGGCAGCATCGACGAGGCAGAGTCGCATTTGCTACAACAGATGTTGATCAAGTCAAAAGACTCTCGTGTGCGTTTTCGTAAGCTCGCGGCGTTTGATTCGTCAATGCGCGACTTAGCTATGGCTAAGGCCGATCCGACAAGCCCTCAACTGTTTCCTCAAGTTGAGCCTTCCCCGCTTGAGCCCGGACCGATGGGTGCTCCGTGGGGCTTGAACACTAATTGGCTGAGGCTGGCAGCCGTGTTTTCGCTGCTGATCCTCGTCGGCTCCATCGCTTACATGCTTGGCAAGGGTGACGCCGCCGATCCGGTTGCTCAATTACATCCCTCCGAAGATAGAGCTGTCGTTGAGAAGACGATTTCGGGACACGCTACGCTGCGTCATGTCGCTGGCATTCAGTGGGCCAAAGAATCCTCCAGCTATCTCCGAGGTGACGTTTTACCGGCAGGTTTGTTGGCCTTTGACCAAGGCGTCGCCGAAATTGATTTCTTCTGCGGGGCGACCGTAGTCGTGGAAGGCCCAGCGAAACTGATTCTGGAATCAGACTGGTCGGCGCGATTAATCAGTGGTCGCTTGCGGGCTGACGTGCCTCCGGCGGCGCGTGGGTTTATCGTAAGAGCGGCGGATTCAGAGGTAGTCGATTTGGGGACTGAATTTGCGTTAGAAGTCCAAGACGACTATGCCCGAGTCAAAGTGATCGATGGCGAGATTGAACTTCGTGGAGGCCAGCATGATGGACAGCACTTGTTGACTGGTGATGGCAAATCGCTCATTGGCGCTCAACTGGATCTCAAATCTTTGGAAAATCTAAGCACCATTGTTGACGTGCAGCGACGCCACGCGGAAGAACAAAAGGCCCGTTTTCAGCAGTGGAAGAATGTTAAGAATGATTTACGCAAAGACCCTCGTTTGATCGCGTACTATCCGATCGCCGATTCGTCATCGGGGCGTTTTGTGGCCAACGAAGCCGCGTCATCGGGCAACGAATTGGACGGCAAGATCATCGGTCCGGTGCAGCGCAGCGAAGGACGGTTTGGCTCGGATTCATCTAGTCTTAACTTCGCCCGACCCGGTTCGCGTGTGCGGGCGCTAATTGAGGGAGAGTTCAGTGCGTTCTCGTTTGCCTGTTGGGCGCGAATTGACGGGCTGGACCACACGTACAACGCGCTGTTTATGTCTGATGGATATGAGAATGGCGAACTGCATTGGCAGATTAAGAATGATGGTCGAATGATGTTCTCCGTGATGGTCGATGATACACCGGGCGCGGGGAACGGGCCTTTGCCCGACGCACGGTTGCACCGAATTTATTACACAGATCCAATTTGGGATGTCTCCCGCAGTGGCAAATGGGTTCATCTTGCAGCCGTTTACGATCCTGCGAATCGAGTTGTTCAGCAGTACGTCAATGGGCAACGTGTGAGTAGCGAACCCATCAACGACCGTCACTTCGTTGAAACCCTTCGAATTGGTCCAGCCGAGATCGGCAATTGGGGCCAGCCGCTGCGCAAGTCGCCTGATTTCGCCGTAAGGAATCTTAACGGTGGAATTGGGGAGATGGCTATTTTTGGCGAGGCGTTTAATGCCGATGAAATTGAAGCACTTTATGAAAACCGCAAGCTTTTTGGGTATTAGTATCCAGTTCTACATGATGAGAAAACACAACTTAGGCCTTCTTTATATTTTAGCTCTATTGCTGTCAGGCAATGTTGCTTACGCCGATAATCAAGCGCGCCCCAACATCTTGCTGATCCTTTGCGACGATCTTGGCTACGCCGACGTTGGTTTCAACGGATCGACTGACATCCCTACGCCCTCATTGGATACTTTGGCAAAAGCAGGAACGGTGTTTTCGTCCGCGTACGTGCCGCATCCTTTTTGCGGCCCCAGCCGAGCAGGTTTAATGACGGGGCGCTACCCGCATTGTTTCGGATCACAATTCAATCTCCCGGAACGTGGCTTGGATATTGGTGCTGATAAAGGCATCCCGACCAGCGAGACGTTTTTCAGCAAAGTCCTTCAAGATGCGGGCTATACCACGGGGCTTGTGGGGAAGTGGCATCTAGGCAAGACACCAAAATATCATCCGAACAAGCGTGGCTTCGATGATTTCTACGGATTCCTTGGGGGAGGCCACGAGTATTTTCCTGAAGAGTATCGCGCCAAATACAAACGGCAGACACGTAACGGAAAAGGGAACTTTTGGAGCTACGTAGGACCTCTGGAGCACAAAGGAATCGAAGCTACAGAAGATGAAAATCTAACAGACCCG
>CAZDBE010000113.1:0-16367 GCA_964503675.1 uncultured Pirellulaceae bacterium
GTAGCGATGCACGATTTATTCAGGTATCAGCGGCGAGTGTTAGAGAAAGCCACCCACATGATATTGCGATTACTCAAGAATCACCAAATTACAGCACGGATTCTCCGTCGGGAGACCGTACTTAATCTCGCACCGTTCGCGATGGCCGCAGTGCTCTTCCTGTTGCCGGCAACCGAGCTAGTTGCTCAGGAAACTCCAGCTGCTCCGGATCAAAAGTCTGGTGCGATTTACGAGGCATATCAGAAGCAACTGCAGGAGAACCAACGCCGACTATCGGGAAGTGACGAAGCCTACCAGCAGCAGATGCAGCGGAATCAGTCAGCTCAAATTTACATGCCGCCTGTTCACATCGCCCCCCAGTTCCCGCCCCGCAATAGCCAACCGAGCCGATCTCTCAATGGTCGTATCAACTCTGTTCAAAACCACGTGGCTCCCAACAACCCGGCTTACGCAAGTCTCTCGGACAAGCAAAGAAACCGTAGATCAAACCTCGCCACTAGAACCCGACCAAAACGTGATTCAGCCGCCAGCGACAATCGGTCAACTGCTGCCTCCTCGACCGAGCATGTTTTTCTTCAGGACCGTATCGCCGGCGCTTTGTCGAGAACCTTCGGTCAAAAATCAAGAAACAAAGATGCCGTTTTTCCTTCGAGCGCTATAGAGGTGCGAGAGCGTGATGCTTCCCAAGCGGGCAGTCTCCCACCGCTAGAAAGGCCTGCTCTCGGTTCGGACGAACTGGAACAATACGCCTCCAATGAAGGCGAAGAGTGGTACAACAGTTCTCAAAACGAGCTTGACGACCAGAAACGTTCCTCCAATGAAGAATCCGCTCAATCACTCAGCTCCGTTTTGGATCGGCCAGACAAATTGGAACAGCAAGCCAACCTAGAGATGGCTTACAACGAAGCACCACGCATCTTCATTCCCGACAATCCGATGCAAGACGCCTCGCGTGTCGTGCCGTCATCTTATGAAGTTAAACGCAATAGAACCAAGCCGTCTGCTCGCCTTGCCAAACGAGCGCATCGCTTGAAAGCCCCACGTCCGGTGAGCTATCGACCCAAGCAAAATCAACTTCGAGCCAGCGAGGTATCAATCCTAGTCTCTCAAGAGAAAGAAGAATCTTTGGAGGATCTAGACTTTGATCTTCCACTGGACAAAGAGGACTCCCAAAACAGCTTGTCGGATGAAGAATTGTCATCACCGCTACGTCCCAAGGCTGATTCTGGCTCTAAACCGGATCGAAGAGACGACCTCGAATCGGTGGAAGACGGCGATTCGGAGAGCGACCGAGTTCGCAGTCGCTTAGACGATGACTTGGATGACATTGATGATTTAGACGACATCGACGATGAAGACTTTGACGACGAGGACGCAGAGGTTGAGCGTCCTACTGATCGCCCGTGTAACGAGTTTCGAGATGAACTGTTGTCGACTTCTATCCGCGACATTTCACTGGACATCAGCCCGGGGGCTTACAGCGAAACATCAAGATATGGCGGCCCCAGCCGTTCTTGGACCGACCGCAGTGGTAATGTGATTGCCAACGGGACCATGGTCGACCTACGACGCGGCTACGTCATTCTCGACAGCGGTCAAAAGATCCCTTACGCAAAACTTGGTGCGTCGGATCTGTCGGCGGTGTCGGAATTCTGGCGACTGCCAACAGTATGCTTACTCGGTAATCGCGGCGGCAGTCCTTACCGCTGCTGGACACCGCAAACGGTTACTTGGAAAGCATCATCGCTATGCCACAAACCGTTGTACTTTGAAAACCGACAGTTGGAACGTTATGGACACTCACGCGGCCCGTTTGCTCAACCGATCCATTCGACAGTGCATTTCTTCACCAGCCTCGTCAGCCTTCCCTACAACACTGCGATCTGGCCAGCCAACGAATGCCAATACGCTCTTGGATTCTTCCGACCCGGCGACTGTGCTCCTTGGCTCAAAGATCCGGTTCCAATCAGTCTCGAGGGAGCGAAGCGCCAAGCGTTGCTAACCACCGGCGGAGCATTTATCCCTTAATCGCGAGGCGGAGAAATTACTACTCCGTAGCTCGGTCACTCTTGACCAAGCTTCAGCAAACACAAACGAACATCTTCTGGATGTATTCAGGAGGCGATTGGATTGGCCGCAGAGTTTTCTGCGGCCTTTTTTCGTATGATATAGAGCCATACCGCAATGACTTCAATGAGCGGCATCTACCAGCTTTCTCCAGAAATAGAGATAGAAAAATGACTCACACGGTTGTGCGCGAGCCACGTTTGAAGATTCCAGACTGGACATCAGACATTATCGGTAGTTTAATAGGGCAGTGCTTGACGGTCGCGAAAATGCCGTCAGCGGCGGAGTAGGTCCAACCTCCTGCCGCAAAAATGCTTGTGCCAAAATCGTGCCCCTCCCCAAGCTGTTACTTGGATTGACTTTGCGTTTCCACCGCACTTTTATCACCGCTGAATTTCTCTAAGAACAGGTAGAAAACTCTATGTTGTCAAAGCACTTTATCGCAGCTCTTACCTTAGCGACAGCGTTCAGCTTTTCAGCAGCCGATTGCCTGAAGGCCCAAACGCTGTACGGAATGGCCGGTTCACAGCAAGTACGAGAAAATGCTCACAACTGCGACTGGGCGTACAACTGGGGAATTGAACCGAACAACAATGTGTTCAGCGTCGAGGATGCGAACTTTGAGTTTGTACCCATGATCTGGAGTGCGTCCGTTGGCGGCGTTCAAGGCCAAATCGATCGAGTGCTTGATTTAGAAAACGACTTCGGTGTCCATGTCGATTACGTGCTTGGCTTTAACGAACCCGAGCTTTCCACGCAATCGAACATGTCGGTCGAAGTTGCGTTGGACGTTTGGGAGGTCATGACGGATCAATTTTCGAGCACGGACATCAAGCTGGTCAGCCCGGCCGTTTCGGGCGGTGGTGCCATTCGGGCAAATGATCCTGACCGTCCAGATGGCTGGTTGACTGAGTTCATGGACGGAGTTGAGGCCGCAAACACCGATGCTGACCCGAACAACGACCTGCAGGTCGACGTGATTGCCTATCACTTTTACTCGGTCGGATTCAATGGAACCACTGAAGCAAATAAGTTGATCGGTCACATCGATGACCTGTGGAATAGATACGGGCTTCCGATTTGGATTACCGAATTTGCGGGGACCAGCTTCAGCGCCAACAATCCAGTTCATAATACCGAAGAAAGGCAAGCGTTCAATCGCGCTTTTCTCGATGCACTGATTCCGCAATTCGACGCACGCCCTTACGTTGAGCGTGTCGCTTGGTGGCAGTTCGGCGGGGTTGGAGTTGGACCGGAGTACAACCGTCTTACCAATGTTTCGGGAGGTGTTTATACACCGACGATCATCGGCGAGGCGTATATGCGTACAACGCTAGCCTCGGGGCAGACTTACGATTTTGCAACGCGTGACTTCCGACCGACCTACGTTCACTACCTAAAGGGCAGCCACCTTGCAAACAACGGTCCAACGCTACCGGTAGCGTTGCGAGCAGTTGACGTGCTGGAAGGAAGCTCCATCATGTCTGGAACCGGCGATTTTGGGTTTGAGGATGCTGATGATGCGTTTGTGCGCATTCGTAGTGGCGCAACGCTCAGCAAAGAAAGTGCTAACACCGTTACGGTCCCAGATTCACCGATTTACAATGATGGCACGATGTTGGTCACAGACGGAACGCTGTTGCTTGAAGATGGAGTTGTGTTGACCGGCACTGGCGAATTGACAGTATCCGGGAATGGAACCCTTGCGACATCCAGTGAAATAGGGGGGGATGCAGTTCGTCTCGAACTACCAGAAATTTCGCTGCTTGCCGGCACCTTACACGTACAGGACGGAGTCACTCGATTTAGCGAGGAGCTCAATTTGACCAGTTCCAGCCAGATTCAAACTGACGGAAATCTTGTCCTGTCCGGCGAAACGACCGGTGCTGGAACAATCCTGTCAAACGGCGTTGGAGGTCTGTTTCTTAATGGAGCTGGTTCGCACTCTGGTGGTGCCCAAGTGACCGCAGGCAAGCTGATCGTGGCAAACTCACAAATGTCTCCGACCGGATCAGGAAACGTTACCGTTGGCCTCGCCGGAACGTTGGGTGGTTTTGGAAAAGTCGATGGTAACGTGATGGCGTCAGGCGGCAGTGTTGCTCCGGGCGTCGCCGAATCACCATCAGGTCAGACTACGGCCCCGGTCTTCGATGATGGAGTTGTCGTCAATGCAATTGACTTCGACTTCACAGGCATTCAAGACGACGCACCACTAACCCAAACCAGTACGCTCAACAGTGGCCTGCGACTGGTTTCCGGTTTTGATTTCGGTTCAGGAGTTCGGCCTCGCAATGCTGCCAACAATGGAAATGAATTCAATGTTGCTGGTTTTCGAAGTGATACCAACAACGGCGCAGCAGTCAACTCGGGCGACTATCTGACGTTTACCATCGCTCCAGTGGAGGGTCTGGCGATGGTGATCGAGGACGTAACGTTTAACCTAAGACGAAACGGCGGTGGTGCTGCAACCCAGTACATGATTACCACGTCGATCGATGGGTTTACATGGCCTGATCGGTGGGGCCTTCTTACACTTGACAGCGCCAATACAACGACTGAAACGTTCACCGCTTCAAACACCGGATCTGCGGCGGTAACCGACGAGGTCGAGATTCGCATCTCGGGATCTGGAGCGTCCAGCGATTTTGGCAACACACATTTCTATGCCGCTTCGGTGGATGCCAGCTTCGTCTCGGACCCCAACAGCATTGCCTTTGATCCGACGGGAATCATGGAACTTGGTGGTGACTACACTCAGCTTGGATTTGCCTCATTGGAAATCGATCTTGGGGGAACGCAGGCTGGACAATTCGACCAGCTGCAAGTCGCCGGCGACGTCTCTATCAACGGAACACTGGAAGTCTCGACGATCGACGGATTCGATCCAGCAACCGGACAAACGTTTGACATCATCACTGCCGACTCCGTTACCGGCACCTTCAGCAACGTTGTTGTTCCTGCTGGCACGAATCTTGAAGTCGTTTACACCAATTCTACCGTTTCGCTACAGGTGAGTTCCGGTGGCTTGCTGGGCGACGCCAACCTCGATGGAATGGTTGACTTTGCCGACATCCCAGCATTTATTGACTTGCTTATCGGTGGGAGCTATCTGTTTGAAGCAGATATTAACCAAGATAGTTTCGTCAACTTCGGCGACATTGATCCTTTTATTACGGTCCTCTTGAGCCAGTAGTCGTGAGGGACATCTCCTGTCCGGCAGCAAGTAGGTTTAGCTTTGGTTGGTGACTCTTAGCTGCGAAGCTTCAGGCACCTTTTCGTTTCTTAGAGGCAGTGATTTTTTCACCAGTTTCATTAAACGGCGAGCACTTGCCCAGCCGATACGCGGTCGGCTCTGCAGATCCATACTCGTGATCTAACTATCTCTAGGAAGCGGTCATTTACCAATTGTACAAAAGCTTGATTTCCCTAGCCGAGGCCGCCAGAATGTTAGATGTTGCGAGCACTCACTTCTCGAGTCGATCATCTAATGCCTCAAGGGATCAATATTCACAAAGAGGGCGATACCATGAAATCTATCATCTTTCTTATAGTAGCCTTTCTGTCGTCTGAGGGGTTTGCCCAGACATTGGTGTGGACTGACAAAGATACCGTTTCTGTTTGGAAGTCCAATCCCGACGGGACCAATGCGACCCAGTTGTACGGCACGGCAGACGGGCTGCAAGACCCGCGTGGGATCGCAGTCGACGCCGCAACCAACACATTGTTTCTGGCAGACCAAGACACCAATACCATCTACCAAGGTGATTTGGATGGTAGTTCTTTGACTCCATTGATTTTGAACCTTAACGCACCAGCCGATCTGATTGTAAAAGGCGATATGCTCTATTGGGCTGAACAAGGAGGCAATCAAATCCAGCGGGCTGCGTTGGATGGCACGAGTGTCACTGAGATCGTCACGGGTTTGAACGCCCCCTACTATCTGGATGTCGATCCCGTAGGTGAACTGGTCTATTGGTCCGACTTCAACAGCGGGACGATTCATTCGGCTCCAATCGCAACCGGCCAGCAGTCTAACTTCGTCTCCGGGTTGGTACGTGTGCGAGATGTGGAACTTGATCTCGATGCGCAAAAGATCTACTGGGCGGATCGGAACCGTCCGGACATCCGCCGGCAAAATCTGGATGGTACCGGAGTTGAAACACTCTTTACGGCGGCAGATGGACTGGGACGTCCGCACGGTTTGTGGGTCGACTCGGAAAATGATCTGCTTTACTGGACGGATACTACCACCGGCGATGTCGTACGTGGAAATCCGGACGGCAGTGGCGTGCCTGAGATAATCGTAGATGGGCCGGCAGCCAATGGCCCATGGGCGCTTCAATTAGTAGTCACGGATGCTGCGCCGATACTGGGAGACGTCAATTTGGACGGTGAGGTTAACTTCGCAGACATCCCTGCATTCATTACGGTTCTACAATCTGGAGTGTTGCAAGCCGAAGCAGATGTCGATCAGAATGGCATGGTAAACTTTGAAGATATCCCTGCATTTATCAATGTCTTGATTGGTCAATGAACCGGTTAGCATCGTCTTCAAATGTGCTCCTTGCACTCGCGATCAGCAGCTAACGGTCTAGAGTAGCGACCTAGCAATATGCGTCACCGTTCAACCCGTAAAACACAACGAAGTGATAGCACCGTTTGGTAAACCTTGACGGCGATTCCGGATCTGAGACCGGCGAAAAACAGGAAGCACCGTTTTTCATCTATTTGCTCAAGTCGAAGCTTGTCACTCAAGGTCCCGCTGATAAATTTGCTGCATCAACGCTTTGCAGCGCACGCATTTATTCACGACATTCACCTGTTGAAAACGGAACGTATGACCACGTCTACTAGCGAAATTGATCTGCTGATTCAGAACGCCCGACTTCGTGACGAAATGGAACCCTACTTGGACGAATCAGTGTATCTTGTCGACTTAGACCGAATGTCGACAGTACGCGAAAACGAATTCCTCACCTCGATGCTGGCTTGGGAGAAAGCCCCAGTGCTGCCCATCAGTCGTTGGTTCGAACCCGAGCTAACGCTGCCGCCGCATCAAGGCTTTGACGATGCTCAAATGGCTGAGCAACTTGATCGAGTTGTGGGAATGCTGTTCGAGCAGAACATTGTCTTGCTTCAGACGGAACATCTTTCGGACCGTCAGCTGTACTGTCTGATTGTGCGAGACATTCTTCCGGCCGAAGAAAAGAAAATGATGCTACCCGGCCAAGACTTTCTACGCTGGCAATGTTTGGATGTGGTCCAAGACGAAGAAGCGTGGTTGCGTTTCTACGCGTCAGATCACGACCGCGCAATTTGGGCGTTTGAAAACGAACTGCGTCTACCGCCGAAAGCTTCGGTGCCGTTTCCCAGAAAACTGCCAACGGCGATCTAGCTCCGAAAAACCTCAAACGCTCTCTCCGCGACGACTTTGTCATCCAGTTCTACCCACATCCGCCAGACGCCAAGTTTGTCCTCGATGGGATCCCAGATCGTATCGCCCAAATAGAAATCCCAGTCATTGGTTTTCACATAAACCGTTCCGTCAAACGGATCGCGCCGATCACCATCGCTATCTAGAATCCCTGGATGATCGATGCAGTAGTACAACTCTTTGTTCTTGCCCCCCTGAATGTTGATCACGAAACCAAACTCAACATCGATAACCGCCGGAACACGAAGCGTAAATTCAGCAATGCGAGGCAGCTCTTTCGCTTTGGCATCCCAACCGCGATAGATTCCGTGGCTGCGCAGTTTGACTTGTGGTTTTTGCCTTGCCATTTTGGCCGTTAAATTAAATGGGTAAACTAGGTATCGAGGTCGTCATGGTAACACGCCGCAACGTTTCGACCAGTCTTTCCGCATCGCCGGTCAAACCATAGACTTAGCGTCAGCTCATTCCGTTTCCCAGTTGCCATCGACCAAACCACTAGTTGCGGCTTATGAATCTAGAAAGCAACCCGCCAATTCGAAAATTCAGCTGGAAGAACTTTCTGGCGTTGGTATTTTTCCTGATCGTGGTCTGTCTGGTCGTTTTCCGTGTGTATTTGTTCAAGCACGTCCCAGGAGAGAACAATCCACGTGCAAACATTGGCTTGTTGCGATTTCATAACGAAGTTTACTATCCGGTCCGAGCGTTTATCACCGGTGAAAACCCTTTCGTCCCCGATCAACTTGCCGCCTTTCATCCGGACACCGAACACGGCACGGCAGCGCCGCTGCCGGTCACGTTACCCTCAACCCTGTTGATTTATTGCCTGTTTGGATTCTTCCAACTGCGTTATGCGGAAGCTATTTTCATGGGATTGTCGGTGCTATTGACCGTGGTGCTTTCGGCACTGCTGTTAAAAAAGTGCACCGAAGAATCGCCTAGCATGGAAGGCGTCTTCTTCTGTAGCACTTTGATGCTGATCAGTTTGCCGGGGACCGAAACCTTTTTCACATGCCCTGCGACGATGATGTGCGTGTTGGGTGTGGCATGGGCGCTCGCCTATTCACAGAAGAAAGTCTGGCTATCTAGTATCGGCGTGATGTTGGCCATGATCCAACCTGCGATCGGCATTCCTGTCCTGATTCTGATGCTGCTTCGAGGCAACATCACTGCTATCGCCGGCGGGCTTGCGCTGCTCGCGATCACCAATGGGCTTGCCATCGGCTACATCATCAATAACGGCGGACCGCCGCTGACTGACCAATCGTATTGGCAAGCGTTTGACTATTCCCGCTATGTTACAGCGTGTCCGCCCATGGGAGCCAATCAATCACCGATAGGTTTAGATCTGATCGCGGCCATTAGAACTTGGACCGGAAATCGTCTTACGCTAGACCTTTCAAAACTACTACCGGCAGTTGTGCTGGTCTTGAGCGGCCTTGCGATTTGGTCCGAACGCGCCGAGAGTCAGCGCACCGGCGTCATCAGCCGGTCTGGCATGTTGATCGCGCTGGTGGCGATCATTGTGTTTTCAGAATCAATCGATGCCATGATGCTGCTATGGATTCCAGTTGTGGGGGTTGTGGTCGATGGAGTGCGATCGGAAAAATCATTCTCAGTTGGAATCCGTTTCTTCTTGGGGCTGCTTCTGGTTTTGCCTTTGTTTAACTACTTCGCCACGCCGTTATTGATGGAACGATTGAAGATCGGTCCTCAGTGGTTCGGCGATCCCAATTCCGATCAGTTATTCTCGTTGCGTACCGCGCTGGCAGACTGGAACGTCCCCAATCCGGCTGGCGTCGAATGGGATCTCGTTTCGACACTCAATATTTGCTTGATAGCTCTGGCAGCGTTGCTGATCATGCTACGGATGTTCGTAAGTGCATTTTTTGCAGACCGTCACGAATAATCTGCAACGGAACTGATCGACCGTTGAATGCCCAAGTTCCGTTCCAACCAAACTCCGGTGTTAGACTTTCGCCTCCATAGTAGTTGGTTGGTACCCTTGCACTGGGTGCTTAACTTCACGGAAAATTTCGGTGGCAGGCCTACCTCAAGTTTTTGCCGTCGATACCGTGCGTGACGAAGATCAAGCGGATGCTAAATTGAGCGATTAGTACCGAAAATTTGAGGATTCTTCGACTATCTCGTGAAGAAAACTTCCAATGGCTCGTTTTCACTAGAGGTGACGAGTATCAGCCGAACCTACTGGCAGCTTGCATATTCGCAATTGATGATAATTCACTTTACGAATATCACCGACTCCTGATTGCACGGACCATCTGCTAACACCTGATCGTTAAAGCGAAAAAGAGCATTCCTGATATGATGTCACCCGCGACCATCGCCAAGGCTCGTTTTCAACTATACCAGACCAAGCTCGCAAATATTATGAAACAGATTAGAGAACTCATATTGAATACACTCCAAGGCCTACTTCGCTTCGCCATTTTCGCGACTGTTCTCCTAGGGGTAGATCGGGGGGTTGCGGAGGAAGTAACTATCGCCTCCGGGCGAAGCGTGCAGGTGATGTCGGGTACGAAAGTGGTGGCCGTCTTAGAGGGGCCGGTGAAGGTGCGCGTGATCGAGCGACAGGGAGACTGGCAATTAGTGCAAGTACCGGGCTCCAGCAAGACGGGTTATGTACACTCAAAAAAACTAACCGCCGCAACGACGCCGGATGGCCAAGCCAACCTAATCACCGAAAATGCCATTGCCCGCGAGGCTGAGCCAACGCAAGAGGTTGCGAGCCCTTCGCCCACAGGTGGAGATCCAAGTGGAGTCGTTACCGAGGTGCCGCTCAGCGATTCCGCGGGGAGCGAGCCGTATACGTCGTTACGCTCTGGCGGACGGTTTCGGTACTCGCAGAGAGGTGACTCGGATGAAGTGGTCAAGACATTTTCGCTGGAGTTTTCACCTGACGGTCGCTACTTGGCCATTGGTGAAAAAAACACCAAATCACCTCATTCAATATCTACCTTCGAAGGCACTTTATCTCGCAATCCGCAGGCGATCGCGCGGCTGATTGACTTACAGACGGGGCGGGAATTGAAACGATTGATTGGCCACAAAGGTGCCAACAGCATCGCATCAATCTCATTTACCCCGGATAGCAGCTACGTGGCCACAACCGGCTACTCGTCCAACGCGGCCTTGCGTGGTGTTGGTGTACCTTCCAGGGACCTTGAGAACCTGAAGATATGGCGGACAAGCACCGGCGAGGAAATGTTCGCGCTGCCGAGAGTCACCTTTGCTACATTTTCTCCTGACGGCAATAGCTTGGTTTGCCACGGTAGCAAACAGTTTTGTATCCGCGAAATTACTGGTCTTGAGCAAAGTAGAGAATTGAAAATACGCTGGAGTTTACCGACCGGCGGCATCCCTCAGGGTAAGCCAATCGTGTCGGCAGACTCGCAAGTCGTTTACGTCCCTTCGGGCAAAAAGGTTTTCGCCTACAACTTGAGAACGGGAGCAAAGGTGCGAGAATTTCCGATCGGCATTAACTGCTTTGTGCTGGCGATCAGCGAAGATGGGAAAGTCTTGGCCGCTGCTGGTGAGAAGGCGGTTGTGCTGCTGGATGCCCAACGCGGTACTGAGCTACGGCGTTTTCCCACGAAGAAACTGGCCCGTAGACTCTACTGTGACGCATCAACTGGGCAAGTTGCGGCTTACGATAGCTATGGAACCGAGCAGGTTTGGAATATCCAAACGGGTAAACTGCTTGGTACCAAACAAAACATGGGCTCCGTGTTTGCACGTGCCCCAAGTGGCTTGGTCGGTGCGGTCGATCGCAAGCATGATGGATTCATTGAAATTGTGGATATGCGTTTGGGCAATTCGGTGGCTAGGATTCATCAGTTCGATAAGCAGCGGAAGTTCCTCACCGAGCTGAACAATGGCATTTACTACGAGGGAGAGAGTGACGTTCCGCTGTTGCTTGAGGGCGTGAGTGCTTCGAAGGATGGCGTGGCAAAGGCGTTTGCTTCAATTCCGTTTGCATCATCGCCGAGACAGCTAGGGCAGGGCGGGGTAGCTGAAGTATCAGACGTGGGACCGCAGCGGCGGATGTATCTGCTAACCGTTGGCGTGAGCGACTACAAATACTCTGAGTACGCTCTAGAAAGTGCCGCCAAGGATGCGATCGACATCAAGATGTTTTTCCTCTCGCAAGACGAGCGGCTCTACCAAGTTGTAACGCAGGATTACACAGACAAAAAAGCCACCAGCGAGAACGTACTCAAGGGGCTGCAATGGCTCGAACAGTCATGTGGAGAGCAAGATATAGCGGTCGTGATGTTCGCGGGGCACGCGATTCAGGGACGCAACGGGCTGTACTTTATGACCCACGAGGGAGATGCCGAGTCAATTCAGACGACCTGCCTGAATTGGACGAAAGTCGCTCAGTCGATTTCTCGTGTGAAGGCCAGCAATGTATTGATACTTACGGATTGCTGCCACGCCGGTGACTTTGCTGCCCGCCGGCGTCCTACGCAGGATGACATCGCTAGGACGTTTGAGCAAAAGCCCGGCGTGTTCCTTTTTGCATCCAGTCAGGGCGACCAGCTCTCGCTGGAAGACTCTGATTTACAAAATGGCTTGTTCACTCACGCTGCATTGGCTGGCCTTGGAGGTGCGGCGGATGCGGATCGCGACCAGCAAGTGACTTTTCAAGAGCTGCGAGATTACGTCACCAAGACCGTGGCAAGGCGCACCCGAGGGCAGCAAACACCGGATGTGCCCTTGAAATCAAAAGTCAATTGGCAGCTGCCGATTGCCAAGGTGGTTGAAGCGACTACTACTTCAGAGGTTACTCCACAGTAGTCGCGCTTTGCCAAGTTCTGATAATTACTCCAACCAAAAATGAAGTCATGATTCGTATCTACCTCTATCCATTTCTCTTGGCCACGATGGCTAGCTTCGTTGTTCCCTCAACGCCGGTTGCGGCTCAGCCGTCGGTCAACCTAAGCGCAGGACACGAAGAATCCGTAGTGCCGCGGCCGCGGCGGTTCGAGATGGCCGCCAGTGGCACAAACCTGCTGACCACTGGTTTCAAAGGCAAGATTACTATCTGGAACTTGGAAAAGCGTAAACCGTTGTTCACGACCGAAAGTGACACCCAAGGTCATGTGGCATGGCTTTGCGACGAGCAACGCCATTCTTTGGCGTACTTGCTGCAAAATCGTGATCTGCAGTCGATTCAACTCAAATTGGTTGATCTCACGGGGCAGGCCGAGGAGAAGTTAATTCCACTAGAAATCGAAAGGAACAACGACTGGAACCTACAGTTTAACGCCGACGCGACCTTGCTCTCAGCCACGATTGTCGATGCCCACGACAACAGGGAAGGATTTACGAAAGTCTTCGATCTCGCCAATGGCAATGTTCTCTATACGGGTAACCCGCTTGGCGATGGGACGAGAAAGGCATCTTTCATTCCCAATAGTGATCTGCTGGCCGTGGTTGCCACACATGCAAAGCCGTCGCTCAAGCTGATCAATTTTCGCACCAGCGAGGAAGTTCACAGTAGCAGCCTAGTCGAAGGGATCGGCAATGTGGTTGCTTCGCACGACGGGAAGCTGCTGGCGGCGGGCTGTGAGGATGATACGTGTAAGGTCTTCTTAGTCCGTGACGGAACGCTACGGCTGCATTCGGTGCTGCCAATGCCATATGAGTCTTCGGATATGGCGTTTCTTAACAACGGCCAACTTGCGGCTTGGGACGATGGTAATGCTTACCTTTGGGACATTGAACAACAACAATTGAAGTTACGTTTTAATGTGCCTAGGTACTTCTCCCTGACGCCTGACGCTGCTCGGTGCGTGTCTTACTCTGAGAACCACGTGGAGGTGATACTGAGTAGTACAGCAGGGTATTCGCGTGAGAAGGAAGCTAGTTCCTCGAAGTGGCCCGATCGCGGGTGGCTGGACGACAACGCCACTTTCACTTACAACGGTTCAACACTTACTGTTATCAAAGATAGATTTGTTTCACACTTTAATCTAACTACGAGTGCATTCCGATCTGCCAAAGTCCAACAAGGGCGCCCCTACGACGACGCCATTGCACCAGATGGCTCGACACTTGTTCTTAATGACGACACGGTATCGTTACTTTCGAGCATAGGTAATCAGAAGGGCTTGATGCGATTTTCAGGCAATGAACGCATTGAGGAGGCGATCTTCTCGCAACGTGGTGACTGCGTGGCAATCTTTACTCGCAGTCGAGTTGTGATCGTTGAACCGGACGGCAAGGTCATCGGACAAGTTCCGAACGTTGACGACCGCTATCCCGTGCTCTCAGACAGTGGCCGTTGGCTATTCGCGGACGGATCTCTTCACGACATCAATCGCAAGATGAAGGTGCGCGAGTTCGAAGGTCCTATTGGGTTTTCGTTCGACGAGCGTTACCTGATTACTCCTCGTTCGTTGCTAAGTCTCGAGACCCTAGAAGTACAGCGTAGCCCGATTCCGTTTCATCAACTATACCGGAGCGGCTCGCTCGCAAACGACAAGCCCTACTATGCCACACTTGATAAGGAAGCAAGCGATCAAGTTGCGCGAGTGAGAGTTTGGAATTACATGGCAGGAAATCTAGTCGGAACTTTAGTCGCAAATTTCCAAGGAGATCGACCAAACCATGTGAAGATCTCGCCCGACGCAACAAAGGTCGTTGCCTTTGATGTAGGTTGGGGAGAAACCCTGCACCACTGGGATATCACTGATTGGATCGAGCAAGATGGTGCGGGTGCAGGCGCGCAGGTCGCTCCGGTGGTTGTGCCTCGGTGGCCAGTGGGGGGACGGACCATTACGGCCAGCAATGGGGTGAGAATCACAATTGAGGCCGACGATGCGAAAATCCCCGAGGTGGACAAGGCACTCCGAGAAGTACTCCGTGATCTGGATACGAATTGACTTTGGAAACTTGGCGATTCGAATCACTTGGAGGCATCAGATCATCTTCATCGTGGGACCTAATGCCAAGCAACAGTTCTCTATTTTCGGCGTCACTACTTGGAAGCACCACGTGGTGTCGCCATCCGAATCTGCCATTGCACCTGTAAAGGTACTCAGCCTTAGGATCTCCTTGTCGTTAGTCACCATCAGAGCAATGCCAAAAAGAACAGCTCTCGGAGAGAATGGATTTCATGTCGCGATGGAAATCGACCGGTGGCGTAAGTGCGTCTGAGACGTTCGAAAGGGTTGCTGACGCGACCAGTAGAAAGCTAATCCGAAAACAATGATCTGACAAAAGTTATTCATCTTGATACATGGAAATGATGAACGCGGGTTTCTATGATCACAGTGCGTTTAATAAAGCATCCAGAAACACGACGGAATTTTTCGCAAGGACCACCGAACACGACTCAAGCGGCAGGCCATTTAGCCGATGACTAGTCGACAACTCAAACTACGACTTTTCACCACTTGGGTTAGCGACGAATCGGCCCCGCGACTACAATCTAGCGACTATGAAAGCTGGATTTAAATACGAACTGCTGCATCAAGACAAGCACTGCGGAGCGCGACTGGGTCGATTGACGACGCCACGCGGTGTGATAGACCTTCCAACGTTCATGCCCGTTGGCACCTGCGGAACAGTCAAAGGACTGACGACAGGCCTGCTGAACGAGACCGGTGCTCAGATCATTCTGGGTAACACCTACCACTTGCACCTGCGTCCCGGTTCGGACATCGTGCAGCAAATGGGCGGCCTGCCAAAATTCATGGGCTGGAACAAACCCATGCTGACCGACAGCGGCGGCTTCCAAGTCTTCTCACTGGCGAAACTCACAAAGATCACCGAAGAGGGCGCCAAATTTCGCTCGCACATCGACGGATCGCTGATCGATCTGACACCAGAGATTAGCGTCAAAATCCAAGAGAACCTCGGCGCCGATATCGCGATGGTCTTTGACCATGTTATCGAACTTCCTAATGCGCGCTCGGCAGTCAAAGACGCCATGGACCGTACGATCCGCTGGGCCAAACGCTGCAAGGACGCTCATTCGTTGGATTCGCAGGTCCAATTTGCGATCGTCCAGGGCGGGCTAGACGAAGGATTGCGGCAGGAGTGCTGCAAGGAGTTGATCGAGCTAGATTTCCCGGGATACGCGATTGGGGGCTTGAGTGTGGGTGAGCCGCCTGAGGAGATGTACCGGATCTTGGACGGCACGACGCCGATGCTGCCCGAAGACAAACCGCGTTATCTGATGGGGGTCGGGACGCCAGAGGATTTGTTGGAGGGAGTCAAACGGGGTGTCGACATGTTCGATTGCGTGATGCCGACGCGCAATGGCCGAAATGCGACCGCGTTTACAGACAGCGGAAAAATGAAACTGCGAAACCTTTGCCACCAAACCGATCCGGCGCCGCTAATGGAAGGCATTGACACCCCTTACAGCCATCTGAGCCGAGCTTACATAGGGCATTTGTTCAGGGCCAAAGAGATGCTGGGGCCGATTCTGCTGTCCTTGCATAACCTTGCCTATTATCAACGGCTGATGAAACAGGCTCGGGAGGCCATCGCGGCAGACCGCTTTGTCGACTTCTACAACGAGAGAATGGTGGGCTGGAAGAGCTGAGGGCCTGAGATGCAACGAAGCCCAAAGTTTGCCACTCTCCATTTGAGAGAGTAGCCGTCTAAGCGGCGAAGAGGGCTTTACACGCCGAGGAACCATCGTGATTTGGCCCTGGAAACACAGCCCTCCCCGTCAGTGAGCCGCCGCCACTCCCAGAGGGAGGGTGCCATAATCGATCTCATCAATGGTTTACATCATCGGATTAGCCCGCCAAGCGTTTCGACTTTCTCCCTAATTCGCGATTTCATTGGCCTTGGCAGGACCAAGGGCGGAATCTACACTATCGGCTTG
>CAZDBE010000114.1:0-13369 GCA_964503675.1 uncultured Pirellulaceae bacterium
TCCCTTTGATGTAAATCGCTTTCAAGAAGGGGGGTTCTGGCGAAATCCACTACTCCATTTAGAACCTTTTTATGAGGAGCACAAACATGGGACAAGTTTCTCCAAAGAGAATTCGACAACTCAAAAAACACTCAAACAAGACCGCAGCTGTACGCTCCAAACGACCAAGCCAACGTCCGCCTGTTTCGCGTCAGCCGAGACCCGAAACTCCAGACATCAGAAAGGCGAAGCGTTCAAGACCGAAGGCTCGTCCTGACTGGCACTGGCGATGGACGCCACCTTATCTGATGATCGCGTTCGCTTTCACGGTCGGCAGCATCACGGCTTTGCTGCACGGATCCGACTTGCTGTTCGGCTGGCCGTTTCATGGGCTGACGCACATGTTTGACGGCGTCGCGACATTTTGTGGAATCACATTGGCCGCGATGTGTGTGCAAACCTATCGTGACCTGCCAAGGTATGAGCGACATTAAGTGATCAGAAGTGAACAATTGAGTGGAGCGTGAGGGATTCTAAAATGTGCTCGGCTAGGTGCTATTTCGTTAACGACTCACGATAACTAGCCGCCTCCTGCACAAGTTGATTCATTGAGAATCGCTAAGCCCCGTTCAGATTTTTGACGTAAAGGCTTCTGGCCTCCATTACATGTCTAGTTCATTTCGAAAAGCGATTTTATTACGCAAGCGGCGGCAATATTATTTCGGAGCAAAAACTTCGATCGGTTGTGATTTACCTTTCACCAGTTGCGGTGGAAACTCGGATGCGTCGACGTTTTCTTCGATCGTATCGAGTGTAGATCTGCTGATCAGGATGGGAGCACAAAGTGGTTTCGTCAGAGACTCGATTCGACTTGCGACATTCACCGTATCGCCGATCGCAGTGTACTCCAACCGTTTTGGTGAGCCAATACTTCCAACAACAGCTTGCCCCGTGTGGATGCCGATTCCAATCTCCAGCGATACATGTTGATCGATAAGCACGGGGTTGTTGTTGATCGCCTCAATCGCTGACGCCATCTCCTTCGCGGCGGCCAGCGCGTTGGTCGCGTGCGTTTGACTTTCACCGCTGGCTCCAAACAGCGCCATCAATCCATCGCCTAGAAACTTATTCACCATCCCTTCATGGCGTTCGATTATCTCGACCATGTCCGTAAGGAACAAATTCAAAATTCTGACAACTTGCTGAGGTTGCAGACGGGAACCCAAGACTGTGAAGTTCCTTAAGTCTGCGAACATCACGGTGATGACACGCTCATCACCGGTTTGACTGGATTCTTTGGAGAGAATCTCCTTTGCCGCTACCGCGCCGACGTGACGACCAAAAGTCTCTTGCAGATACTTTTTCTCATTCAATCCTGTCACCATACGATTAAACTCGTCGATCAGAGGACCGAAATCGTCTGCGCGAGAGAGATTCACTTCGACATCCAAATCTCCCTTAGCCACACATTGTGCCGCTTGACGCAGTTGCGAGACGGGTTCGGTGATCAGTTGAGCCATCAACCAAGCGCTTGCAAGTCCGAAGACAATTGCGATCAGGCTGACGGTCAATGCAAAACTGATGATCCAATCTACGTTCTGCGGTGCAACGATCAAAAGCAGCAACGATATCACTGGACAGACAACAACCGAAACCGCCCAAATCAAACCTTTGCGAGCGATCGTTAGCGAGTAACCGCCCTTAACATCAGCAGCGCCCCCATTGGGAAAAAACGCGGGATGCAGCAACTTTAAGCTGCACAATTCAGCGATGAACAAACTCTGTGCGACCGCAATCATCCCAGCGATCAAAAAGGATACTGGCAAGTGAATCGCAATATGACTGTGGACCGGCTCCGCCCCGGTGTATAAGGTCGCCAAAAACACCGGGATGCATAAAAACCAGCCAATGCAGCCAATCACAACGATTGCCCAAGGCGAATTGATCACCTTGCGTTGGTCCTGTTCAAGACGCTGGGGATCCACTGAATCACCCGCCCGCAACTTCTTGTAGGAATCGCGCAACGACCACATCCATCGCACGTAGAAGAAGACCAAAACAGGATAAATGGTCGCATTGTAGATCGTAACCGCCGTCATGAACCGCGTCATTTGCGATGGTGATAACAACGGCTGAATATTGGTAACGTTGTACCAAACGTTAAGGATTGAGCTGAGAACATTAGGCAAAAGTGGCGCGAACGTTGTAAACGCCCAAGCGTATCTTTCTAAATTGGGCCGCTTCATCAGTTTCTTTCGAACATCGCTTTGCGGAGTTCGGATTCAAACGAATCGCTTGTATCTACTACCGCACGGAACTCTTCACGGTCCAAAACGTAGCATGTTGTTGGCGACTTTGCGATAACAGACGCGTTGCGGGGCTGGTTTTTGATCAGCGCGACCTCCCCAAAGTAGCTGCCTTCGTCCAGCTGCTTAAGCACCTCTGTTTTCCCCGTGGCGGCGTCGGTGCGCTCGACCGTCACGCTGCCTTCGTTGATCATGAAAAATTCTAGTCCGTCATCTCCCTGCTTTACAACTGTCTCACCGGGTTGAAACTTCCGCGCTTCAATATTGTTAGCGACATCGGCCAGTGTGCGGGGTGTCAGGTCAGCGAAGAATTCTGTCGCCATGAGGAACTCACAGATCTTTTCGGTTTCGTGAACGTCCGAATCGTTCTTTATATGCCCCGCCACCATATTGATGATTCTGTCGGCAACATCCAGAATTCGATTGTCGTGCGTAACAATCAAAACGGTGCAGCCATCGCGGTCGGCCATCTCGCGCAACAACGTCACAGCGGCTCGACCAGATTCCTCGTCCAACGCCGCCGTCGGTTCATCGGCAAGTACAATGCGTGGACTGTGGATTAATCCACGTGCGACTGCAACCCTCTGTTTCTGTCCACCGGACAACGATTTTGGTTTGTAGTGGATTCGTTCGCCCATCCCAAGCCTTGTCAGCAACTGCTCAATGCGCGGTTTCACTTCACCGGTCTTTTGCCCAACCAATTCGGTCGCCATCTTGACGTTTTGAAACGCGGTTAAGGAACCAAAAAGGTTGTGGGCTTGGAAGATGAAGCCGATCTTTTTTCTTACCTTCGTCAGCCCGGCCTGAGACATTCCGTTGAGTTCTTGACCAAGTATTTTTAGGCTGCCGCTTTGAACGGTTCGCAGTGTACCGATCAGCGTCAACAGTGTTGTTTTCCCCGACCCTGAAGGCCCTGTCATGATGACGATCTCACCGGGCCGAACCGTCAGTCGGTTGCTGAACAACGCCTGTGTTTTCGAATCACCTGAACCAAAAAAGTGGTTCAAGCCGTCGACTTCAATGACTGGGTCGTCTTTGGAAAATTTGTTCATGGTCAGAGCCAGATTATAGTAATGAATGTCTAAAACAAGTTGGCAGGATCGGAAGATAGTAGTTTTCTCAACGCGAGGATTCCTGAGATCACGCACATCGCAACGGTCAGGCCAAAAACGGTAGCGGTGCGTTGCACGTTCAGGAACATGATCAATCCCGACGTAATATTGACCACACCAAAGGCAGTCAACGAGATTAAGAGCCCTGGGACAAATGACACAAACGAAAGCAACAAAGCTTGAATGACGACGACTGCTGTAAAAAATGACGTTGAGTAACCCATCGCCTTGAGCGTCGCGAACTCTCCCATATGGTCGCCGATGTCGGTCGCTAATACTTGGTAGCAAATAATCAGGCCGACTACGAATCCGATCAGCGTCCCCACCCAGAAAATCAAACCGATCGGCGTGTTTTTGCCCCAAAAATTCCGCTCAGACTCAAGGAAATCCCCGCGAGTCTGCACGATTACGTGCGGCCCCAACATCTGCTGCAGTCGCTCTGAGACAACCTTTGGATCCGCCTTGGGCAAGCATTTCACCACGCCGTAATCGACTTGCGACAGAGGTTTTCCACCTCCGCGGACGGAGAAATACTTGGCAAAATTCTGCGGCGTCATAGCTAGTGTGCCGTCATTGGAAAAGTTGATGCCACATTGAAAAAGACCAACCAGCTCAATCTCCTTATTGACCAACTCAGCAAAAGGTTGGTCCGCCAACTCTTCTTGGTTGACCGGCAGGCCAAACATCGACTTGCTTTTTACGTCTGCCGCCGCCGTGTTGGGCCGATTTAGTTTCTCCGCCAGCGGTTTCAATTCAAAATTCTCAAACAAAGGATCTGCAGGGTCGAAACCGATCACCTGAATTTTCCGTGCTGCCATACCCGCGCGACGAAAATCAGACAGCACGTTTTCAATGTAGACCGGTTCAGCAGCCGCAACACCCCCGCAGGACCGCGCAGTAATCACGCTCTGGAGCGGCATCTGCTGGCCGCTAGAAAGCATAAATCGTGACTTTGTTCGCATCACAATGTCGGCAGAGATTTTCTCCTCCATGATCCGAACGTTACTGTCAAAGAGCGCATTGCGAAATCCGGTCTGCATGAACATCAGCACGACCGCAAACGTGACGCCCGAACACCGCACCAGTAAACGGCGGATGTCGGCGGTCGTGTTGGACCATGCGAGTTTTGCGGCTAGAAATAAATGCATGCTAAAACAAGTCCGCCGGATCTGCTTTGGTCAGTTTCTGCATCGCGATCGAACCCGACAGGCAGCACATCACGATCGTTGCCGTGAAAACGATCGCTTGCCGCGACAGTGTCATCGTGATAGGCAAGTTGGCAGCCTTACCGACCACCTCATATAGGACTAGCGACACCGCGAATGCGACCAAGTAGCTGATCACACCTAAGATGACAGCTTGCTCAAGCACAACGCGCGACAGATAGCTATTTCGATAACCCATCGCTTTGAGCGTTGCGTACTCCCCGATCTGTTTACTGATATCCGAGGATAGAACGATGTAAACAACGATCGCTCCAACGATCAGCGCTACAACCACACCAGCAATAAAAATGAAGCCAATTGGTGTGTTACCAATCCAGTGCATGACTTCAGCACGCACAACTTCCCCACGCGTCAAAACGACAATCCCCGAGTTACCACCCGATTTTCCTCCGATGGTTTGAACAATTTTGTCACGAGCCATCTCTAGATTTTCTGAACCGCCATTTTTCAGTCTCAGCAGTCCTATCGAGATATCGTCATCGCCATAATTGGGGAACAGGTCACGAAAATCGCTTTCAGAGATTACAGATGCACCGTTTGCTGCCAGTCCGGTTCCAAGTTCAAACAACCCCGTGACTTCGCAAGTCTTTTGATTGAGTTCAACGTTCAAGCCAATCTGGCTTTCATTGAAACGCTCCCGATTCTTTGCCCCCAGAAATTGCGGGCGCGACTTCTTGTCCATCAGGATGGCGCGGGGACGGTCGAGCTTGCCAAGATCTGGAAGGTCAATGTAGGAGTTGTGCGCGGAAAACGTCTTGCCAGCTGGGTCCACACCCATGATGAGAATGCCCTGTTGAATGGACTCCTCGGCGTAGTTCCACTTGCCGAGGCTGACATGAAACGGCTGGATAGAATCGACCGACGGATGATTCAGCAGAGGGCTCAGTTCAGATCGTTCAAACTTGTTTGCGTCACAGAAGTGATAGTAGTTCGGCGATCGAACGACCAAATCGAACTTTAAATTGTCGTAGAACAGCACCGCTGTATCCAACACCGCGCCAAGAAAGCCCAGCTGCATAAAGATCAACGTCACGGCGATGCTGATACCGCTGATCGACAAAACCGTTCGCCAGCCGCCTTCTTTTAGGTTGTAGATGGAAAGCGGAGTTGCCATTTATATATCGCTCGGTTTTTTTATATCGCTGGGATTATCAATCCTTTTGTATTTTGATTTCCACGTTAACCTGTAAGTTGACAAGTTCCGCCGCAGCTGCGGGATCATCTAACTTGATCGTTACGTTTCCAGTGCGGCGATCGACCTTGCCGAAAGGGTTGGGGTCACTCAGCGACGCAGCACCAATCATGACGCCCTTTGATATAACTTTGCCCGATAGGTCCTTCGGTAATGCGGAAGCCGAGATTGTGGCAACCATTCCGGGGTTCTTCTCAAGATCAATGAGAGGCAAGAACTGATCGCTAACTTCGGCGATGCAGTGCATTTCGGACGTTTTGCCAATCACCATAACAGGTTTGTTGGTAACCGAATCGCCTTCCCGCACGATCACATCGAGAATCGTCGCTGTTTCAATCGGCGATTTAATTTCAGTCATGTCGAGCGCGACCTGCGCCATTTCTACGGCTGCGTCCAGTGTCGTTAGTGGGACCGCTTTGTCTGAATTCTCAAGCGAGCTTTCAACCGTAAGGACGTTGTTCTGAGCGGCTTGCTGGGCTCTGGCAGCGCTTTTCTCACCAAGCTGAACCTCCAAGTGCGCGGTCTCGATTTGCATTCGTAGCTGTTCAACAACCAACTGCTGCTTATCAAGATCTGTTTGGTTCAAGAGATCGCGCGTCGCAGGGTTCGCACGAAGTGACTTCAAACTTTCCAGCAGTGTTTCGCTGGAGCTAAACTGCCGCTGTAGTAATTTGATTTTCTGCTTCTCAGTCGCGATCTTTTCATCTGCCGCCCCTGCCTCTTCAACGGCTAGTTTCGCGGAGGAAAGCTTATACTTGGCTTGGTCTTTCTCAAACTCCGCCTTTTTGATTGCGTCGAGGCGCCGTGCTTGGGCCAGTTTCAAATCCTGTTGACGAATGTCGCGGCTTTGCAACGTCACTAAAACGTCGCCTTGGTTTACCGTTCCCCCAACAGGAACATCAATCAGGCGTGAGATTCTTGATCCTACCGGCGCGACGATATTGATCAGCCCGGACGCTGGCTCCAATTTGCCTTGGCAGCGAATCACTTCTCCGACGAGTTGAGCTTCTTGGGCGTCATCTGAAGCTTGGGGCGACAAGACCTCTTGGCTTGCTCCGCGCGTCGGTGAGCCCGACGAGTTGCTGACATAGTAGCTGGCAACTGCAAGTCCCGCGACAAATAGTATCGTAAGAAATGTACGCATATCTAAGTTAATAACCGGATTCGCGATCAACGGACTGTTCTTTGCGATTCTGTTTGTGATTCAGCAGTCCATCCAAAATCACACTTCCAAGAGTAGTCGGAGACGAATTAGGGAGCCAATCGATTCGGGGCTCAATCGCCGATTTTCCTACAATCGACGAGCGAAGTGTAGCGCATCTGCTTGCAGTACAGATTGTAGTGGAAGCTCTAGGGTTCACGTCACCGAAACGGATACGCTGTTAGGTTACTGGAGCCCGCACTGATTAACTGTACATGAAGAGGTCAATTCCAGTTGAAAACCGCATGATTCGACCAGCTGTCCTTGAGACTGCAGGAGCTTGATCTGAGCTATCTCGTACTCGATGGCAGCAGCGATGCGTTCAGAACGCGCTTTTTGCAGTTCGATCCAGTTCTCATTCTCTTTGAGATACACATCCTTGGCGTCCACCTCTTTGCTCGCATCGAGGGACTCCGCTCGCTTCTGCAGTCGTATTATGTCGGCTTGGATAATCGTGAGTTTCTCAAATGCTGTTTGACTATCAAGTAAAGCTTTACCGGCAGCGACTGATGCTTCTCGTTTACGCGCTTCGACAATCTTCCGGATTTGATGTTGACGATTTTGCAGCGTTGCATCTGATTTTTCAGATTGACTGATAATCTCTACAATCTGTTTTCTCAACAGTCGCTTCTTGATCGGGCTGGCATTCAATTTCAGACCCAGCCGGCTGTCAAAGATCTTCAACAGTTGATAAGAAGCCATACCACTTCGATCCGTCGACAACGCCATCTCGGTTGCTCTGACTCCTGGCCTTTTGGTCTCAGCCAAGAATGTTTCGGCTCTCACATCAACGTTTAAAGGCTGAGGATTCAAATCGTGCACTGGTTCGAAGACAACGGCAGTATCACTTCTGGGATCGACCAACATATTCAGTTGCCAAGTAAGTTCTTGGTGTGCGCTGCCCAGTTCTACTTGTTTCCGTTGAAGCTCTAGTCTACCTTTGGCGACTTCATTCTTACCCTCGGCAGTCGCGAAGCCAGCTTCATCGGCCGCGTCGACTTTAATTTGAAGTTGCTCGATGTGTGCCCGCGCCTCCTCAAGCAGTTCCATTTGCAATGAAACCTGTACTAAACCGAGAAACAGTTCACCTGCGGCACCGGCGACAATGTTACGCTGCTCAAGGGCTTCTCCTTGAAGAGCAATATCAATGGCCGTTTTCTGGCACGGCTGGCCGTCTTGGCAATCCAATAACTGTCGCTCTCGGTCGATCGCGTCGGCCAACTCTGAGTTCCGAGCCGCCAAACAAACGGCTTCCTCAAGATCAATCGCGACAGTCCCCTCCGCAGCCAATAACGATTTCTTTATCGAGTCGTACGGCGGCAGAAAGTCGAAGTTTGCCGTGACTCCAGCGCCGTCAGGTTTTGGGGTGACCGACAGTGGAACTTGATATGAAACAGGGGGAGGACAGAAATTTGCGGGCACATCACGACGCCAGCAACACCCCATATTCAGGGTGGAAGCAAACATCAGCGTGAGCAAGATGGACTGTCGTCGGAACATGGAAACGCTAATTGTTGAAACGATTAAATCGATAGCACCAGACGTACCATCGAAATAATTGTTGCGTTTCATGCAACCCTAACAGGCCGAAACCTCATTTCCGCAGCACAGCCATCGTACCAGCGGCATATCCCGCAAAGTTTAACATACGAATTGAAAAAGGCAGTCGAACTCAACGCCTAGCTTTGAGCGCTGATCGTCTGCGCACTGATTGCACTAACGCTATTCGTTTGACATCAAAGTCACCATTTCACGCTTACTCGTTCTTTTTCTGCGGAGGCACGCGACCAAAGGTCGGATCATAAACCGGAATGCCCATTCCTTGGGGTGTTTGCCAGCCAGCAGTCGGCTTGTGAGTTACATAGGCGTAGTATGGCGTGGCTGTCAGGTCAGGTCCAATGAACTCTGGTGCGAGTTCAGTGACACCCTTCTTCAAAGCCACCTTAAACGTCACTTCTTTGGCTCCTTCGGGAATGGATTTCGTTTCATCGACACCGCCGATACGCAAGCGCGCTTGCTGGTAGTTGTATGCCTTACCATAGGTGCCGTCGTTGATTCCTTTGTCGGCCTCAACCGGCCAACGTCGAAGTGAGATTTCGTAATCTCCGTCACGCTCAACTTCAATGGCCCAGTGAGATGTTTCCGCAACGGCTCCTTTGATGACGTGGGGTTGATTCCACGGCGGCAGCTTATCGATCAACCAGTCGTGCGAAGAAAGCGAAACGATAGGCGATTGATCGGCACCAATAACCATGTAGCTGGTCAGGTTGTGTTCTTGCGACACATCGCTCCAAAATCTTTCGTAATGGCCGCGCAGACGGCTGAGGACTTTCGGATTCTCAGCAGAAATGTCGGTCGTCTGTTTTGGGTCCGCCTTTAAATCAAAGAGTTCCTTGCCGTTGACCAGCCGCCATTGGTCGGTCATCACAGCGCTCTTGCGCCACTTGATCGGGTCGACAACGCGTTGCGATTCAACAATGAGCGCACGGTCCGGCCATCGTTTGCCCTCGGTGTACAGCAGGTCACTGATGTTGCTTCCATCGAATTGGATGTCCGGCGCTTTTAGATCACAGAGCTCAATGAACGTTGGAAGAATATCGATGTGAGCGGTCAGATTCTCGACGGATTTCCCGGCTTCAATATTGCCGTTTGGCCAACGAATCAGGAAGGGGACGCGATGTCCGCCGTCGTATTCGGAATTCTTCCTGCCCCTCATGCCACCGTCATATCCACGGCCGTTCTTTAAACCGCCTGCGGTGCCGTTGTCCGTCATGAAGACGAGGATCGTATTTTCGGCCAACCCTTCGTCATCGAGCAACTTCATGAGCTTAGCCATGTTGTCGTCGACGTTGGTGATCATTCCGTAAAACTCGGTGATAGAAACTTGCGGATTCCCTTCATACGGCTTGGTATATTTCTCGGGGCAGTAATATGGACCGTGAGGTGCATTGGTGGAGATGTAGGCGAGGAACGGCTTGTCCTTGTTGGCTTTGATGAACTTCATTCCCTCATCGAACCAAACGTCGGTGCAGAATCCTTCGAACCGCTGGTGCTTACCGTTGAGGATGTAGGTGTCGTCGAAGTAATCGTTACCCCAATAATCGGGGGCTTGTCCAACTCCACCGGCCTTGTGATACACACAGTGCTGAAAGCCTCGATCCTCTGGACGATAGGGATAACAGTCACCCAGATGCCACTTGCCAAAAAGTCCGGTAGCGTAGCCGTTGGAGGAAAAAACATCGGCCATCGTCGTTTCTCGGCGACGCAACATACTGCGTCCCTGTACCGTGTGCCAAACCCCGACGCGGTCTGAATAGCGACCAGTCATCAACGCCGAACGAGTCGGTGCGCAAGTGGGATCGACGTGGAAATTGTTTAGCAGCGTTGCTTGGCTGCTAAGTTTGTCGATTGAGGGCGTCTTGATGGCGGGGTTGCCGGTAAAGCCTAAGTCTCCATAGCCTTGGTCGTCGGTTATGACAATAACTACATTTGGCTTGCTTGGCTTTTCATCACCAAAGGCCGATGAAGTCAGAGAAATCCCTAGCAAGACGATGAATAGTAAATATTGCATTCGATACATGGATATTTGCTTTCTAAGTGGTAATTCGGCGCGTCGATTATACACCGCAACGTCCAAGACGTGGCCAACTAGCAGACAGGTCATTCTTGTTTTTCGATTATTGAAAGTCGCTTAAGAATTAGGCGCGCGACCTCGTCACCCTGAGCCGTTCTTCCGATTTCGTTGAAGTGAACATCGCCCGGCTTGATCCACCACTCGGTTTGGTTCGGTTTGGTAAATGCGAAGAGATCATTAATCATAATTTCGGGATGCTTCTGAAGCACTGCTTGCGCTGCAGCGTTGTATTTTTGGGCGTCACCTGAAAACCGTCCTTCCGCTTCTTCAGGTACAGGGGTCGTTGTCGCAAAGATCAATCTTGCATTCGGAGCAAGTTGGTTCAAATAATCCACGATATCAACAAGGTTCTTTTCGTAAGCTTCGATGGAAGTGACCTGAGTCCCGTTCTGCTTGTCGAGTTTTTTTCCCGCAAGGTATTTGAGGTCATGCAGTCCGACGTTGAAATGAATCACGTCCCACTTAAAATCCCAAGGATCATCCAAATCAGCCGAACGCATCGTCTCATGCATCTTTTTCATTTTTGCAAGGAATGCACCTGAGTGCTGCCCGTTGCTGAACACCCGATACACGTTCGCTTTGCCCTTTAATTTCGCCCGCAAAGGCTGCGTGTAGTGGATGGAGATTGAATCGCCGTAGATCAGGACATTTGGCAGGTCCGGATTGTTTTCCACGTAGCCGAACTCAGGACGCTTCGAAAATCTTTTGCCCACAAGACCAAGCCACGCATCCTTCGCCGAAGCAGCGTTGTCCACGCTTGACGCGCCGGCTGAGTTCGTCGCGTTGCTAACATCTGATTCGAGTTCCACGTACTCGGAACTGGTCGTCAGGTGACCGGCATTTACATTGACAAAGCAAGATGTCGTATTTGCAGGTAGCCTAGCGGACGCTGCCCACTGGCCATCTACCTGCTTGAGTTTCGCCGGAGATTCAATCCATTTCCGGTTACCTGTATATCCGGTGTCCGTCGTTGAAATCAGCACCGCGCGATCCAATGGCTTTGAAGAAATAAAATTGATCCTCAGTGCCTTGGCATTTGTTTTCATTTCGAGCTGACGACACCAAGGCTTTCCGTCATCTACAACGCTTTGGGCAAATGCGTAACTATCGGGTGGATTGTAGCTAGCGGAAGTACTGTGCTTCATCCCGGGCAGCAGAGAAATCATGTACTCCCCGCTCATCGCGCGGTAACTCGCCGCTTGGCTATCGAGTGGGAAATGATGATCCTCCGGCCAAGAAAACCACATCGCCGGCATCTTCGCTTTGGGGAGATAGTGCATTGGGTCCCACACCTGGCGATAGAAATCATTCTTACCTAGCGCCGCGCCCCAATGGTTTTCCACATCGGCCATCTGGCCACATCCGTAGGTTGGAATCGCGAATGCAAACCGAGAGTCGATCCCAATGACGGTGCTGGTGATGACGCCGCCCCAAGAAACTCCCATGACACCGATTTTGTTTTCATCGACTGCAGGTTGCGATCGTAGCAACGAGTTGGCGAGGATCGTATCGGCAACTGCATGATACATCCATTGATCGGAAAGTGGTTTGTCGGTGTCTTTGTAGTGGCCTCGACGCCACGGGCCAGGCCAATTGTGTTTTGCCCATTTGCGGTTCTCCTCCCGCCGCTCGACTTGGCCTTCATTAGCGATCGCGATCGCAGCGAAGCCTTTCTCGTTCCACTTCTCAACCCACTTTCGAAACGCCGTGCCTCCACCGCCGTGCACCAACACAACTCCGGGCACCTTCCCCGATCGCTCCTGCGGAATGCCCAGCCAAGCGAAGACTTTGGTCGGCTTTCCCTCGTAATCGAGTGCGTCGAAATAGATTGGACGAATGCCGTCTTTTTCCTCGAACTCTTCCGCAGCAATGACAGATGGCGCGGTAGTGAGTGCGCCTAACTTGACTATTTCGTCGCGTGCGTCGGCAAATTCATCGGCGTGTCCAATTCCCGTAACGCTCCACAAGGCAACTAGCACGAAGACAATTCGTTGCATCACTCTCCAACACTTTCTGTAAACGTTACTTTGACGACCGTGTCGTATTGACTGATTGGATCAGCAGGCAGGCCAACCTCCAAGACAGTTCCATCCTGAGAAAATCTTGCTTTCTCTCCATTGGCCAGATACTCGGCCGAAGCTGCCACCACGGGCAGGTTGTCCAAGGAGATGACTCCCGATTCAGGCCACTCTAAAATATGCAGGTAGAGTTTCCTTCCGTCCTTACTGACAGAGCAGTCTCCCCATTGAGGCCTCGTGGGCAAAGGGTTGCGGCGGGTCTCATAAATCGACTCCCCATTTTTCTGCAGCCACTCGCCGATTGCACCGTACAAACGGATCGCCTCCGGATCGAGCTGGCCATTGCCCATCGGTCCGTTGTTGAGCAGATAGTTTCCACCAGCACAAACGGTGTGCACAAAACGCTCAATCAATTCCTTTTCCGTATGGTAGTAGCACTTCCCCTTGGTCTTGTAACCAAACGAAGAACTAACACTATCGGGCGACTCGACGTACAACGGCAGTTTCCGAGTGGGCACTTCCTTGTCGCCGATCGAACAATAATCATAGTAAGGCAGGTATTGCGCTTCGATCACGCCTTTGCCACTATGAATGATGCGGGAATTGATCAAACAGTCAGGGCGATGCTTGCGAACCATGTCGCTATACAACTTTACGCGATCCATGTTCATATCCCGCGGCGTGTCAAACCAGATCAAATC
>CAZDBE010000114.1:13469-16258 GCA_964503675.1 uncultured Pirellulaceae bacterium
GTCAAGCAAATCGACTTGAGTTCTGCGGTTTTAATGTTCCCTTCGAGACAGGAAACGGCAACTTTGTGTTTTCCGGGCGTTGCAAAATTCAACCAGCCCACAGGAAACTGCTGATAGTTATGCGAGGCGTTCTGTTGATTTTGGATGTGTTCTCCGCCCACGACATCGACGCCCCAAACAAGACGGCCATCTCCAGTGTAAGTGAGCGCAACTTCATAGTCACCCGGCACCAGCACCTCTACCTCCCAGACGGCTTCGCCTCCATCGGTCCATTTCGTGGCCGGGTACTCGGCAACCCACTCGCCGAACTTTTCCATCCAGCGATCCTTTTTTATCTTCGCACCTTTGACCGTCGAGAATTCGGCGAGGATTTCCGTTTCACCGTTGGGGTCGAGGCCAAAGGTTGAATCCACTTCCGGCGCGCCGGCGAGTTTAATTTCGATTATGGAAACCAATTTTTCGGGCGCTGTTTGCGGGACATCCAAAACTGTCCATCCCTTCACATTTTTGAATGGAATCGACTTTGCTTGTTTCCCATCGAGCACGCTCACCGATTCAATTCCGGTCTTCATGCCCGGCAGGAACAGTTTCCCGGAAGTAGGCCAGTCAAAGACTGAAAGAAACAAGCGGTTGTCCTTGACGGTGACATCCCCCCAAGGCAATGCGTGCCCCCAAGGAGAAGCATCCGTTCCATAGACGACTTGAGGGTACCGGTGAATCCACTCGCCGGCACCGCGTAAGGAATGTGCTGCCCGGTCGGGAACAACCCCCTTTCCATTAGGGCCAACATTTAGCATATATGTTCCACCGCGACCGACGCAGGCAATCACCCGGTGCAAAATTTCTTTCGGTGTCTTCCAATTTTCGTCGTACCAAGCATAAGCCCAAGAATCATTGGTGGTGTCCACACTTTCCCACATACCTTCGACATTGTGATGCGGCACTTCCATATCACCCAGCGTCTGATAGTCGCCTAGATCGTGTCCGGCGCGCCCAGAGATGAGAGCCTTGGGTTGATTCTTTCGAACGATCTTGACCAGCTGCTCCACGTATTGCTTCTTCATGCCGCCGGGCGTGTCGAACCAGATTAATTCAATAGGACCGTACTGCGTCGTGAGTTCCTCAACTTGCGGCACGCATTTTTTCGTGAAGTAATCCTCGAACGTAGCAGGATTCCCGTTCTCATCTTCGGTTGGTCCTTTTCGGCCACCTGGAAATGTCCAGTCTTGGCTATGAGAATAGTAGAATCCAAAGCCTAGTCCAGCTTCACGGCAGGCCGCAGACAAATTCTTCATCGGATCAGTTTTAAATGGCGTTGAGTCAACGATGTTGAAATCACATGCCTTGGAATGATACATCGCGAAACCATCGTGATGCTTCGCCGTAATGACGATGTACTTCATGCCGGCATCCTTCGCCAGTTTTACGATCGCCTCTGCGTCGAAATCTGTTGGGTTGAAGGTTTGCGCTAACTGCTGGTATTTCTGAGCAGGAATACCAGCCATCCTTGGATCCATGATCCATTCGCCGATGCCGTAGTAGGTCTTTCCATCCACCTTGTTTGCCAATTGGGAATAGAGGCCCCAGTGGATGAACATGGCATAATTGCCTTCATCGAAGAGCTCACCACGCTCGGCATTCTCAGCTCGCAATTTGACAGTGGACTCGCCCCACATTTTGTCCATTTCTTGTGCTTGGACACTTCCGGCCAAGAGCACGCTCATCAAACCTAAAGTCAGCAATTTCATACTTTCAATTCCGCAGCAATGAATTTTCGTCTGGCCCAACATATCATAGGCACACTCTAGATACCCACACTTTGTCCAAACGTGTTTTCAATTTTCTGAAAGTTTCTGTCGGTCATCTTTGTCGGTGACACGCGATCGACAAAACGTTTAGGCTCTAAGACGCTCGCAGCTCGAATCACCGGCGAACACAAAAGTTAACAATCGTTTTTTGAGGACATATGACAACCAGAATTCAATCTAGGAAACTCGCAGGCAACCTTTGGTTCATTGCCCTAATTTCCCTCGGTGTCTTTTCGGGCAGCTGCCGTGGCGACCAGTCCGCTGACTTCTTCGTTGCAACCAACGGTTCGGATTCTTGGTCGGGGACACTCGCTGAACCGAACTCGCAGAGAACAGATGGACCATTTGCCACGCTGGAACGAGCGAGAGACTGTTTGAGAAAACTGAAAGACGAACGGTCAAAAGATTATGTGGTCCTCGTGCGCGGCGGAACGTATCGCATAACGGAAACGATAGTGTTTGGACTGGAAGATTCGGGGCAGGGTGATTCAATCGTCACCTACGCAGCGTGGCCTGGCGAGAGTCCGGTTTTCAGTGCCGGCCAACCGGTAACCGATTGGCAAGACGCCGCAGACGATACACCGGGACTATCAGTAGCCGCCAGCGGAAAAGTAAAAGTCGCCAACGTGACCGGGCGATTCCGTGCTCTCTTTGATTCCGAGGGCATCCTTCCGCGTGCCCAGTCGGAAGGGTTCATCCCGCTTGAGGGAGGAAGTCGCAACAAGCTCCATTTCCCCGAGGGCCATCTTCGGAACTGGAAGAACGTCGAGGACGTGGAAGTCGTCGTGCGCCCGCATCATGCGTGGATCGTCAACATCCTGCCATTGAAATCAGTCGATGAGAAAAATCAGATGGCTCACACTGCCATCGACGCAACGTACGCGATGAACAAGCTTCACTTTCTCAAAACTACTCCATCCTGCTGGGTCGAAAACACACTGGAGGAAATTGACGAACCTGGTGAATGGGCGCTCGACACGC
>CAZDBE010000115.1:0-15777 GCA_964503675.1 uncultured Pirellulaceae bacterium
AAACGCGGGTACAAGTTCCTGCTGTTTGTTGTCGCAGCTGCGATTTTGTTTTTGGTTGGTTTCAACTTGCTCTCAGACTGGCTCAACGAGGCACACAATGTTAATCCCGCCATGGCGAATATCGCAAATCTGTTCGTGCCGGTGTTGACGACGATCTTTTGCGGTGGGTATTTACTGCTGTTTCGTCGCGGCGGTTGGAGAACGCTGCTTGCCATCGGATTGTTGATTGCTCCGTTCGCGCTCTTCGCCGTTGTTCAGCCTGTTTTTGGCGGCGATGCTCAGATCGTTCGGTGGGACTATCGATTTGCCAAATCAAACCACCCGCTGGAGGCAAAATCAGGCGAGAGCGCTCCATCGCACGCGGCCTCTGAACGAATTGATCTGACCAAAACAACGCCCTTTGATTTTCCGCGTTTTCTTGGCAGTGATAACGACGGCACCGTTTCTGGCGTGACTCTAGCCCGTTGGGACAGTCCTTTGAAACCTCTTTGGAAGAAACCAATCGGTAAAGGGTGGTCGGGCTTTTCCGCCGTCAACGGATATGCCGTGACGCAGGAGCAACTCGGAAACTTGGAGTGCGTCACCTGCTGTGTTGCCGAAACTGGCAAGCAAGTTTGGCGTTATTCGGCCACCCGCAGACACGAGGACACGATGGCGATGGGTAAGCCCGGCCCGCGTGCCACACCAACCATCCACCAAGGAAGAGTCTACGCAATGTCGGGTACCGGTGTACTGGACTGCCTCGACGGAGTTGATGGCAGCGTTATATGGAGCGTTGATGTTCCTGCACTTGTGGGAATCAGTCAGAAAACATCGACCAACAGCACCGGCCTCGATTACACAGAAGAGAACTCTACAATGGCTTGGGGACGCAGCACTTCTCCGTTGATTTATAAAGACACGGTGATCGTCCCGGCGGGTGGCTTGCCCAAGGACCATCCAGACTTTGATATTGAGAAGTCGTCTACCATGATCGCGTTTAACACCACAACGGGAGACGTTGTCTGGCGAGGCGGCAAAAGGATGGTTGCCTATGGTTCGCCGTCGCTTCGAACAGTCCTAGGGCATGATCAGATTTTGCTGGTCGCCGAAGACCATGCTGTTGGACACGATGCTGAGACGGGCGAAGAACTTTGGGCCTTCAGACGCTCCGGCGGCAGCAGCTCGGACGCCAACTGCTCGCAGATCACTTGGCTGGCCAGTGACAAGCTGCTGATGTCAAAAGGCTATTCCAAGGGTGGCGAGACCGTCCAAATTGCGATCGACGACGCTACGCAGAAATGGAGCGCAACATCGATCGCCAAAGACCCGCGAATTTTGAAAACAAAAATGACCAATCCCGTGGCCTATCAGCATCACCTGTACGCGCTTTCCGACGGTTATTTGGAGTGCGTTCAGATTGATGGCCTGAAGCGAAAGTGGAAACGACGAAAGCGATTCGGCAACGGTCAGCTGTTACTTGTTGGAGACAAGCTGGTGGTCCAGTCCGAGTTTGGAACGCTGCATCTGTTGCGGGCTAATCCTGACAAGTTTGAAGAATTGTACTCTTTCGAATCCATCAAAGGGCTGTGCTGGAATACACTTTGCTTGCACAAAGATCTATTACTGGTGCGAAGCGATTTAGAAGCGGCCTGCTATCGCTTGCCACTTGTGCCTTCGAACTGATGCTGCCCCAAACTCTTCCGGAGGTGACTCCCGGAAATTGACGCCAAATGTCTCAATCCAACTTTCCATCCAACACTTCTCAATTGCTTTCCGGCAATCTATTTGTTGTAACCGGGTCGTCATCCGGTATAGGAAGATCGATTGCGGTGACGTTTGCTGCGGCGGGTGCCAACATTGTGCTACACGGTCGCAAGCAATCACCCGCTATCGAAGAGACTGCCGCCGAAATCGAACAACTGGGCCAGAAAGCGTATTTCGCATTTGCTGATTTTGCAGACATGTCAGCGCTCGACGGGTTCGTTGAAAGCGCGTTTGGATTTGAAGGGCGTGTGACCGGGTGGATCAACAACGCCGGAGGGGATGTATTGACTGGCCACTGGAAAGACCAGCCACTGGAAGCGAAGCTCGAATATTTGTGGAAGACGGACGTGGCATCGACTCTGTTGCTCTCCCGAAATGTTGGTAAACGGTTGATCGAACAAAGCCGAATCGAAGACACACCATCCGACGCTCGGGTCGCAATTAAGCCTTCGATTGTAACGATGGGATGGGATCAGGCGTGGCAAGGCATGGCTGGCGAAAGCGGAGAACTGTTCTCGACGACCAAAGGAGCCATCATGGCGATGACCAAAAGCTTGGCGCATTCGCTGGCACCTTTCGTACGGGTCAATTGTATTGCCCCCGGTTGGATTCAAACCAAATGGGGTGAATCGACGACGCCTTACTGGGACAACCGCGCAAAGTCAGAGTCACTAATGAATCGGTGGGGTAAGCCTGACGATGTTGCAAGGGCAGCCCTGTTCTTGTGCAGTGATCAATCTGATTTCATCTCTGGGCAAATCATTCCGGTGAACGGTGGCTTCCGTCACTGGCAACAATAACTCGTCTATGCGAACTTATGCTTCTTCACCCCTCAAGATGTTCCAGCGCTACTCATTGTCGGCGCATCATCCCACCTGTTTGGGTGCTTTCATCGACGTGCTACTTGTAAGCAGTGGTTATGGGTTCAGCGACGCACGTCCTCAAATTGCACTTTGTGGCGTTCAGTCCGCAATTAAGACCTGCTGAATTGTTGATCGTAACGATTAGGCTTTCCGACGTATCCGATTTAGCTTGATCTTGGTACCATCGCGCCGAATTACTGATCGATCCTCTGCTCAAGAGTCGAATACAAGTAAGTGCGGGCGTCAAAGACAATCGCCCCTCCACCACTACCACCACACGAATCAACTGGATAACTAACTTTATCTAGGCGAGCGGTCTCGCCCTTTCAATCTATTCGCACAAGCATTGAAACATCGCGCGACATGTTCGTCTGCAGGAGGCAGATTATGACACGTTTCGCGTTCTCGACATCCGCAGCACTTTCTTTATGGTGTCTGACATTGATGTCTTCTTATTCGTCCGCTCAGGTAGGCAAAGGCTCCGGACTATGGCAGTGGACAGAGTATGACACTCATCATTCCGCTATCGTTGAAGTCCATTCAGGTGGGGGCTCCGGGACAGGAGTCTTGATCTCAATTGACGAAGACAAAAAGATAGCCAAAGGTCATGAAGGCTATGTATTGACCGCATGGCATGTGGTTCAAGACGATGTCGACGCGGCTGATCCCAAAATTAAAGTGAAATTTCGCGGCCAGAAAGTTGGTTCGAAGGGTTGCCGCGTCATACAGTACGACGAACACAAAGACGTCGCATTGGTTTGGGTTTGGGTCCCAGACGGTATTGAACCTGTTGCAATGGCGACCGATCCAATCGAGAGCGGTGACAAGCTTGAATTCGCGGGGCTAGGCGGCGGATCAAAACTGGATTGCTGTATCCGCCATTTTTCTGCTACTGCTTCTTCTCCTTCATCATTGGAGAAGATCTTTGCCGACGTTCCATTGCTGCCGGGGGATTCCGGCGGCCCCGTTTTCAATGAAAAGAAGGAAGTGGTGGGTATTATTTCCGGCGGCTGGTTTTGGTGGAATAGTGGACTGAAGACAGACGATGGAAATCAAAACATTCGTACGACGTGGCCCGCGCGAGCCAGCAACGTCGGTCCGATACAGTCGCTGATGGCAAAGCTAAACGATGTTGAAGGTACGATAACCAAGAAATATTAAACTTCAACGATTCTTCATCGGACGTTGTGCGAAAACGCCTGCGTGACTCTTGTCGCGCAGGCGTTTTCTCGTAGGCAAGGGTCCCATTTCAACGGCCAGAAAAGGTTGACCCGAATCTTGGTGTTCCTGTAGACTTTCAGTTGTTTTACCCGTGAAATTAGCTGGAAGAAAGTACTGATGATGACTCCTACACAACGAATCGACCTCCTTCGAGCGGCATGTTGCGTCGCTAACGCCGACGGCACAGCGAGCGAGCCTGAAATGGTGTTGATCCAAAAGCTGATCAAGGAAGTGGGCGTCGGGCGTGCATCGGTAGACGCGATGATGGAGCGTGCTAGGATCGACCCAGCGTTTTGCGAAGATCAGTTCAAAATTCTCAAAAGCGATCCTTCAGATGCGATGCTGGTGTTGCTGCAAGTTGCGATGGCCGACGGAAAACTAACTGAGAACGAAGTGCGCGTTCTGCAGACACTGGCCAACAATTTGGAAGTACCTTCTGATGTCTTCGAAAAGTTGATCGCGCAAGTGAAAGACACGCTAAAGCAGAAGTAAAACTGCGCTCCCTCCGAATGCGGGCTGTTGGGCGAGTCTGACTTTCTGCTTGCCTGTATTTGCATTGTCTCAATGTTCAACAATAATGGAGTAGCCAGATTGGGCACTTACCATCCATCATTGAGCAGAATTCACCATGACCTTTCAAATCAATCGCCGGAAGTTCCTTCACAATGTGACCAGCAAAGGTGTCGCGATTGGAGTAGCGTCAGCGGCCCTCTCAAGCTCTTCAATCTTGGCTCAGGCCAAAGCTCCGGCTGCTCGAACGCAGGACAAAACGGGGAGCAAGATGATCCTCGGCGAAGGCGAGTACCAGTATCGCATCGACCATGACTTTTTGAATTTGCCCGGTCAATTGTCATGGCAGACCACTCATAATGTCGCGGTCGACAGTGAGAACTGGATCTATGTCATCCACGAAGGGCGCGGCAACTTGAAAGATCATCCTTGCATCATGGTGTTTGATGAGAAAGGAAGATACATCCATGGCTTTGGGCAAAAGTACCAAGGTGGTGGTCATGGTTTGGAGGTGCGTCGAGAGGGCAATGAGGAATTTCTGTATGTGACGACGGTGGTAGGTCATCGCGTATTTGCAAAACTTACTCTCAACGGTGAAGAAGTATGGGAAAGACGAGCTCCAATGCAGACTAACATGTACGCGAAGGGGGACGACGTTGAATCCATCAACGTTTGGGGAAAGCGAGACAACTACAAACCGACCAACATTGCTTTTTTGGACGATGGAGGCTTCTTTGTGGCTGACGGGTACGGTGCCTACGTAGTCCACCGGCATGATGCAAAGGGCAACTACGTTTCTACGATCGGTGAAGTTGGAAGTAAGGACGGGCAATTCCTATTGCCCCACGGACTTTGGATAGATAGCCGTGAGGGGCAGGAAGATCGACTTGTGGTTGCCGACCGCGCCAACAATCGTCTGCAATGGTTCAGCATCGACGGAAAACATTTAAAGACTCAGAACGATTATCTTTTGCCGGCTAACATTGATCAGCGCGGTGATCTCTTACTCGTGCCCGAATTGCAAGCACGTATTACATTGGTTGGCCCAAATGACGAAGTCGTTGCGAGGCTTGGCGACGACGCTCAGTACCGCAAAAAGTTGCTGGCCAACAAGATGCAATTGCGAACGGAACCCGCCAATTGGCAGGATGGACGACTGCTGCATCCGCATGATGCGTGCTTTGACCTAGAGGGAAACATCATTGTCGCAGAGTGGGTGAGTACTGGCCGCGTGTCCAAGCTGACAAGAGTCTAAGTTCTAGTTTTTATAACTGAGGGACCATGGGCCTCTCGTAGCAGGAAAATTCGAAAGCCGAACCAACAGGATCGTAAATTAAGGCGTCACGAGGCAGAACATGAATTTTCTGATTTGGTCCAGCTCTATAATTTTGTCGGCCGCTGTAATTCTCTGTGGTTCGATTTTACAACCGGCAAGTGCGCAGGTCTTCCGTCCTCCCGTAAGTGCAGTTCCAGCGCGTGTGCTTGGGAAAGAGTTTAGCTATCAGCCTCAGACCGAGCCAGTCGATGCGTCTCAATTGAGACTAACTCCGACGAAGGAGTATTTTCTCGACAGCGATGACGTATTGGGAATCTTTATTGATGGCGTTTTGGGTGATATCGATCAGACGCCACCAGTACATTACCCATTGCCCAACAGCGATCTGCCGCCGAGTATGGGTTTTCCCGTTGCGGTGGGAGTTGATGGATCTATTTCGTTGCCGCTAGTTAACCGGATTATGGTCAAGGGTTTGACCATTAGTCAGGCCGAGGAACGCATCCGACAGCGTTTCTTGGACGGCGCCGAGCCAATCCTCACGCCTGACAACAGAATTCTTGTCTCACTAATGCGGAAAAGAACGGTCAGTGTGTACGTGCTAAGGGGCGATGAGTCGATGTCAGCCTCTCGATTTGCAGGACGTCCCAATTCGACTAATCGGCCGGTCAACGACCGCAGCGACAACAGTCAACGTGCTCAGCGTCTTCAATTGCCGGCCGGCGACAATGACTTGTTGAATGCCCTCTCACGCACTGGTGGACTTCCGGGGGTCAACGCGCACCCTGATGTTCTGGTTTTCTCTCAATCGCCGAATCGCGCCTTCACCAGTAGCGATGCATCGCCGTTCCCAAGAACTGGGGATGGACAAAACAACCTCCGAGAGTCGGTCCGCACCACCACCGTGCCGACTCGCCAATCCACTGGATTTCGTAGCCGGATTGCTACAAACGACATCCGACTTAACCAAGGCGATGTAGTTGTGGTCGCGCCAAAAGACACAGAGGTTTTTTACACCACCGGGCTACTTACCGGCGGCGAATTCCCAATCCCACGAGATCGAGGTCTGGATGTTGTGGAAGCCGTTTCCATTGCTGGCGGATCACTGACTTCCAATGGACCGAGGAACCTAACGGGTACAGAGCTGTTGGTGATCCGGCAGGGGCCTGATCGATCACAGTTTTCCATCAGGGTAGATCTCAATCGTGCCATTGCCAACCCAACCGAACGTATTCAAGTTAAACCTGGTGACGTATTGATGTTGCGTTATTCACCCGCCGAGCAGATCCGCAACATTGGCCTGCAAACTCTGGGAGCCGCCGGTCTGCGGCAGCTAATTGGTAGATAGGAAACAGTGGAAGCTGCCGAGCCACCTTACAACCTAGGCTTGGCCGGCTTTACTGGAGTGTCCCAAGGATGTGCGCCCGTCAGCTTCACTTTCCGTTTGAACATGCGTCCTCCGCAAACTGCATACAGCGTTTGACCGTCTGAACCGCCGAAAGCGATGTCTGTCGGATATCTTCCATTGTTAGGGGATGAAATAATAAAGTTGACGCGACCGGGTTGATCACACACTTGGATACCCAAAGCCGTCGCTACCAGAAGCCAACCCGACTTCGCCACGCACATCCCCTCACTGCGAGGTCGAACATCGACCGATGCTCCCGGGGTGTGAATATGGAAGTAGGGCTGAATATGGCGCAGGCCTCCGTCCTCGGCACGTTGACTTGACCAAACGTAACGCCCTGCGAAGTCCGATACTAACACCAGTGATTGGTCGGGACTGAGTGTGATGCCTGTTGAACCTGAAAACCCTTTTCCTGCGAGTTTGATTTTCCCACCGGGTGTTCTCATCCAAACCGAGCGCGTCTTCACGTCGGTGAAGTAGACCGTCCCGTCATGTGCTGCCACGACCCCGCTCGGCTTCACACCACTTTTCAATGTAGAAACGACGGAGCCATCAGCAGCCAATTCGATCACTTTCCCTTGCGCGAAAAGACAAACGTACACATGCCCGTTGGCTCCAACTGCGATGCCGTTGATTTTAACGCCACCGCTTGGCTGTTTTCCTTTGGGATCATCAACCGCTTTGCGCGCGTCTCTCGGCTTTCCATCTTCGTTGGGCGGCCAGAAAAGAGTTTCACTTCCGTCTACGTCCAATTTGTAGATCTTGCCTGCGAGACGATCGGAATAGAAAGCGTTTCCATTGCTGTCGGTTGCCACCGCTCCCAGAAAATCCTTATCCTTACTAACTAACTCCCAGTCTTGGTCGTCAATCAGCATATCGTTGACTCTACTTAGACTTTGGTCGTAGTGCGTTTGAACGGACTTTGGCCAATCCTTCCACAACCAACGCATCGCGTCCGGAAAAATCGCACCACCATGCTTTCCATTGTGGCCCCCGTCACCCCAAATGTGATTCACTTCGTATCCGCTGAATTCCAACGCCGAAAGCATTCCTTGGTTGGCAATCCACCAATCGCCACAATAGATGTTCAGGTCGTGACTGCCGTCTTGAAGAAACACACGCAATGGCTTGGGTTCCGACTTGCGGACCAAAACTGATACTTCGTGGGCGCCTCGCAGACCAATATAGGTACCAACGGTCGTGCACACTCGTCGAAATTTGTCAGGTCTTTGCCAAGCCGCATTGAACGCAGCAATACCGCCGGAACTCGATCCACAGATCGCCCGGTCATCCGGAAGTTTGCTGATACGGTATTCCTTTTCAACGAGCGGCAACAACTCGTTGAGCAAGAATCTCACATAACGGTCGTCCACCGCGTCGTATTCAAAACTTCTGTTATATCTAGCCAACGCACGCTCATTTGCCGCCGGAACGACACCGGGTTCTACGAACAATCCAATCGTCACAGGCATCTCCCCACTGTGGATCAAATTGTCAAACACAATAGGTAGCTTCCAGTCGCCGTTCTCTCTTGTGAATTTCAGCCCGTCTTGCACGACCATCAGACACGCAGCACGAGAACGCTTGTACTGTTGCGGGACGTAAATCGCATACTTCCGCGTGGTACCCGGAAAAATCTTGCTGCCAGAGAACGTACCGTGAATCAGTTTCCCTTCTGGAACTCCTTCCTGTCGCTCCGAAGCGGGATCCGTTTCATACAGACCTTCGGCGAACTTTTGACCGAATACTAATGGGTAGAAACAAATAGAGAGGATGAAGGTAAAAAGTAGATGCTTGTGCATGTTGTCCTGACGTTGATGGCGAGCAATCCGTTCTGGTGAACCAGCTTGAATAGTCTGAGCGAAGCGGTGTCAATCTGCAACCGACACGCCATGTGAACCGATATATAACTGCGCAATTTGGGTGATGTGTGCGTCCCCGTCGTTTCTAACCAAAAAAAGCTTAAGGCAAACAAGATCTTGGGTTCAATTCTTTGCTTTTGCTGCAATAATCGGTAACGTACGAAGGGATAGGTTCTTACGCCCTATTGATCCCTTCCTGAACGAAGTTTGCTTGGAGAGCACAGATGAAAAAGTTCGCTGTACTAGCGATGGTCGCCATTGCGTTTCTTTCAACCCTCGACTCTTCTGAGGCTCAAGTTCTCAGGCGTTTTAGAGACAATGTACGCGGTGCCATAAGCCCTCAGGTTTCGCCGCAACCTCAACTTCAAACTTTCGATTCGGCGCGAGCACAACCTCAAGTTCGTCCCCAACCTGAAGTGTCGACTCAACCGCGATACGTGCAGCCTCAGGTTCGGATTCAGCGTCCTGCGCCACAGCGAACTACTTCAGGCCCACAACAACTCACGCCATACTCGCGACTAACACCGCAACAACGCGTATCAGTTCCGCAGGTACAACCCTCAAACGGACCTAGACTAAACGCTCCCGTACCCGTCGCCTCCCCCTCAGTTCCGCCGGCAAACGATACTAGAGTTCGAATTGTAACTTATATGGATCCTCGCACCGGTCGAACTTTTCAACGTCGCTACTTAGTTCCGGGATCCACTTCGAATACAACTTCACGGCCAACACAGGGCCAAGTCGTTACGGGGCGTCGGTCGATATTCGCGCAGCCGACCCAACCAGCCGGCACAGTGACGCCGAGTCAAACGGCGGCGAGACAGTCACTAGTCCCGCCAATTCAATTTTCGCCACGAGTTCCTCAGCAGCAGCAAGTCAATGTTTCTCCTGCATTGCTGCCAACTCTCTCAGGACCAGCCATGGCAGCCCCGAGCCCGGTTGCACAACCGATTGCGGCTTCAATCGATAGCACTGCAAACAGTTCACAGGTTAAAACCGCGTCGGCAGAAGTTGATGCCGCGCCTGCAAAGCTTGAAGCATCGTCGACAGGAATTCCTGATCTATCAGGACTCACAGTCGATCCGACTCCGCTTGCCTCGCCAGAAAACGTCGATCAAGACTTATTCTTTGACAATGACTCTACTGCTGCAGTAACCGATTCGAGCGACGACGAAACTGCCGAGGAAATTAATTATTCAGTTCTAGAAGAAGCTGAAGACGAGTAGTCTCTCATACGCGTTCTACGTCCTCAATTCAGCTCGACCATCCCGTTGGCCCCACCGTCGCCTTCGGTGCGGGATGACCTGCCGGGTTTTTCGGACGCCGACTTCAGTTGACCGCAGGCCGCAAAGATGTCTCTTCCCCGTGGTGTACGGACCGGCGATTCGAATCCCCTGTCGATCAAATAGGTCGCAAAACGATCTATTTGCTTCTTAGAGGAACATTCATACTTCGATCCGGGCCACGGATTGAACGGAATCAAGTTGATTTTGGCCGGGATCCCTTGAAGTAGTCGCACCAATTCCCGCGCTTCCTCCAGTGAATCGTTGACATCTTTGAGCATCACGTACTCGAATGTAATGCGCCGGCAATTGGCAACTTCTGCATAATCCCGGCACGAGTCAAGCAACTGTGAAAGTGGATATTTTCGGTTGATTGGAACCAGTTCGTCGCGCAGTTCGTCGTGAACCGCATGCAGAGAAATCGCCAGCATACATCGAATCTCACTGGCGGTTTTTCCAATGGCAGGAACAACGCCGGAGGTTGAAAGTGTCACCCGACGGCGGGAGAACCCCATCGCTGTATCATCCAATGCAATCAGGAGCGCACTTTTGACATTCTCAAAATTCAACAGCGGCTCTCCCATGCCCATCATGACAATGTTGGATACCTTTCGGCCGCTCAGCGGGGCAATGATCTCAGGATCAATTTCGCAGTCTGGATGATCAGCCAAACGATCGCGCGCTGCCAAGACCTGAGCCAAAATTTCGCTGGCGGTCAGATTGCGAACCATTTTCTGCGTCCCAGTATGGCAGAACGTACACGTCAAAGAGCATCCGACCTGACTAGAGACGCATAATGTTCCGCGCTCGGGCTCGGGTATGTAAACAGTCTCTACATCGATCGGTTGTCCGGCGGTTCCATCGGACCGCGTAAACCGGAACAACCATTTACGCGTCCCGTCAACGGAGACCTGCTCTTCGACAATCTCGGGACGCCCGAGCGTAAAATTCTCCTTCAAGTCTGATCGCAATGACTTGCTAAGATTCAACATCGCATCGAAATCACTGACACCACGCTCGTAGATCCAATGATATAGCTGGTTGACCCGCATACGAATCTGCGACTCACTCACCCCAACAGACGCCATAGACGTAGCGAGTTGCTCCCGGTCCTGCCCGACGAGTGAAATAAGATTGGCTTGAGACATACTATTGATCCAAAATATCTACCTGATGGTCCGAAGGTTTTACACCTTTTTTGAAACCATCAAAGCCGAAATCTGTCGGGTTGAAGGCGGAAACGAAATCAACGTTCGCCTTATTTGCGATTTGCGATTCCATTTGCAAACCCCAAAAGCAAGCGTTGACTACCAAGCGACGCAAATCCTCGTCAACAAAATCCGTGGCCGCTCCCATCGTGGTGCAAAACACACGACGGTGCGCTCCGGCGGGAGACTCTTGAATCATCGTCCACGCGACCGGCATCATAGGATTGTTCTTCTTCCCGGCAACAGGATCGTCATCGGGACTCATACCGGCAAGCACTGTTCCTCGCATTAAAACGTTAGCCGAATCAGGCAGGTGCTTAATCGCGTAAACATCCGTCGGTCCCCAGATCGTACCAACACCCTTTAGGACGGGATGGTCCGCATTCGGTTTCTCGTGAACGGCCAGAGTGCTTTCTACCGCATGGTGGCCATGATGGGCGATCCATGTGTCGCCAAGGTACTTCTGTCCAAAGCCTCCCTCCCAAGGTTCGGTCTGGCGATTCCCATACTTCTTGTATGGGCTCACGCTGTCTTTATCGTAAGCAAACGCATGAGTTGAAGTGCGGTAGGCGACAATCGGCTTGTAAGAATCTACGTAGTCAGCAAAGTGCTTCATCTGGTCATCAGGAAGCTGGCGGTACCTCAGACCAAGGATGACCAAATCTGCGTCATCCAGCATTTCAATCCCCGGAATGTTGTTCTGGTTGTTGGGATCTATCTCACCGGAATCTGGGTCGATGGCAAACAGTACAGTGCATTTGAAGCCGTATCGCTTGGCAAGCAATTGCCCCAGCATCGGCATCGTCTCCTCACTGCGATACTCTTCGTCGCCGGAAAGCAACACAATATGCCGGCCGACGCCTGGTCCTTCTGTTCCGATGTACTGGCACCACAATTGTGCAGCTCTTCTAGTGTAAGACGCCTTTTCAATCACTGTCTCCTTTTCAAACATTGCCTCTTGAGCCATGCTAGGGTTGCTAGGGGCCAGCGTCACCATCCACGCCAATGTAACCCAAGCCCCTAAGCCAGGAGGCAACAGTCGGGAAAGAATCATCGGTTTCCTTTGCGTTTGAGAAGATTTGTTGAGATAGACGCAGCGCCGGACGGAAGTCAGTCGTTCGGCTAATGTTAATCTTACTCTAGAACATTTCCCTAAGAATCGGCACCCTCGTTTAAACAAACGTCCAATAGGGTTAAACTACCGCGACAGAAGTACAGACCATTCTATTGTGGAGAAGCCATCGATGGCAGAGAGTAGCCCGGATATTAAAAATTTCATTCGCGACGTTGCAGATTTCCCAAAGCCGGGAATTACGTTCAAGGATATCACTCCTCTGCTGGCTAATCCTCAGGCACTTGGAAGGGCGATCGATGCGTTAGCTGAGAGTGTTTCAGAACTAGAAATCGATGTGATTGCCGCTGCCGAAGCACGTGGATTTCTCTTCGCCGTTCCACTGGCGTTAAAGATGGGCATTCCCATGGTGCCAATCCGCAAGCCTGGAAAACTGCCCTACAAGAAGCACTCATACAGCTACGACTTGGAGTATGGATCTGACACGCTGGAGATGCACATTGACGCCGTCAGTCAAGGACAGAACGTTTTGGTCGTGGATGATCTGCTCGCCACCGGTGGCACGGTCGAAGCATGCTGCAAGATGATTGAAGATTGCGGGGGCCATGTCGCAGGCTGCCTGTTCTTAATCGAGCTTGGCTTTTTGGGCGGAAAGAAAAAGTTAGAAAAGTACCCTACCATCAGCGTGTTGAACTACGACTGATTGAAGATTCGATTGAGATTGCTGCGTCAGATCGTCTTCTCATACATTCGGATTGTGCGGCAACGGCTCAAATCAACGCTGCGTTCGATTGCGCGTAGCGATTTGACATTGTCCTCCACCACCCACGAGAACTCCCACTCTTTGTAGGCTCGACGGGTGTTGACCAGACGGTTAATCAAAAGCATCGCGATTCCTTTGTTTCGAAACGAAGGATCAACTCCCAAGGCGATGACCCGTCCTCTAGGAATAAACTTTAGCCAGAACAACAACTCCAACCTCCTCAGGAAGTCATTTTTGAAGACCGTCTTCTGTAGAGCCCAGTTGATATCGGGAATTGTGATGATAAAACCAACCAATTGCCCTTGGTATCGAGCCACATAAAACATGTCGTAGCGAATCACGGACTTAATGTTTCGAATCATCGTGTTGACTTCGCCCGCGGTCATGGGCACAAACCCCCATCCCTCGCTACGAACCTCATTGGCCAAACGATTCACTTCACGCACGGTTTCTTCGAAATTCGCCTTTGTGACGTGCGCGATTTCAAGATCTGGAAACCGCTTTTGCACTCGCGCTTCGAACTTAGCAAGTTCCGCATATTTTTTATCGTGGGCGCTGTCGTCGGACTCTATTTCAAAAGCATAGAACGACTTCGCAACTTCAAAGCCGCACGCCTTAAGCAGATCGTCATAGTATCGGAACGAGTGATTCATCATCACGCAGGGACGGTTCTCATTTCCTTCGACCACGACACCGAATTCGCCCTTCATTGATGGACTGACAGGGCCACGCATCGACGTCTTGCCACGTTCGGCCAGCCAACCACCGGCTGTCTCGATCAGTCGATTTGCCACTTCCGGATCTTCAATGCATTCAAAGAACCCGAAGAATCCGACGTCGTCATCGCAGTGTTGGTTGTGCAAATCATCCACGATCGCCACGATCCGACCTACGCATTTCCCATCGTCTAAACACATCCAACGTTGGTGAGTGGCGTGTTCGAAAAACGCATTCTTGGTGACGTCCAAAGTACCGCGCGCCATCGATTGCAGCGGCTCGACAGCAGCAGGGTCATCCCGATAAAGCCACGACTTAAAGGAAAAGAACGCATCCTCATCCGAAGGCGTCTCCACGGGCCGCACCAGAAGTTTTCGCTCAGATTCGGTCATGGAACTCAGTGAAGATCATGGAGGGACTGACGTTTTGAAATATACCAACCACCGGTCCGAGTTAGCCCGGCAACGCCTCGAATCTATTTTTCCACGTTAAGCATCGGGCTGGTCGCCTTCTGTGACGCCGCGTCGTTACTCTCGTGCAAAGGAATCTCTTGCGACACATCGACGATGGCATCTACCAAACGCTGCATTTGGTCGGTCGTATGCAGCGCGCTGGCTGTGATGCGAATGATTGAGGTTCCATAAGGTACCGCTGGGTACATCACATTGTTTACGATGATCTTGTGCTTGCGCTCGAGAGTTTTTACTGCCGCAAGTGCCGTCATGCCACGGGTGAAAATGGAGGTCACTGCCCCTTGTGGGTTTCCAATGTTAAAGCCGGCTGCGGTCAAGCCATCGCGTAGCACGGTCAAATTCTTCCAAAGCTGGACTCGACGCTCCGGCATGGCCTGCATCAACTCAAGAGACTTGATAGTTGCATTAGTGATACAACCCGGCAATGCTTTGGTCAGGACAAATCCGGGGGAAACGTATTTAATATAATTCAACACTTTTTCGGGTCCGCATAAATAGCCGCCGAAGGTTCCAAACGATTTTGCAAACGTGCCGCCATGCAAATCAATTTCGTCCTCGACGCCAAAAAACTCAGGTGTACCGCGCCCGTTCTCTCCAAGAATCCCAGTTCCATGAGCATCATCGACGAACAAACGCGCCTTATATTTGTGTTTCAATTCAACCAACTCGACCAAAGGCGCTAAATCTCCGGTCATCCCATAAACACCGTCAACAGCAATCATTTTTGGTTGGTCCAACGGGCACTTTTTGAGTTGGTCTTCCAGCTCTTCAAGGTCGTTGTGTCCAAACCAATACGCCTCTCCTTTGCACAATTTTGCTCCGTCGGAAATGCAGCCGTGAGCAAACTTGTCGACGAACACCTTTTCGCCTCGATCTACCATGCAAGCCACGGTTCCCGTCATCGCTCCCAGCCCTAAATTGAACACTAACGCCCCTTCAGTACGACGGTACTCGGCCAGTTTCGCCTCGAGCTCTAGGTGCATCGAAGTATTTCCCGTCAGCGGTCGTGCTCCAAGCGGCGTGCCAACGCCGGACGTTTCGACAACTTCTGTGGCGGCCCGGACAACATCTGGATGGGTCGCTAGACCTAAGTAGTCATTTGTGGCGACCTGAAGATAGGTCTCACCGTCGACGACCACCTCTGGCAGACAATTGATCACGGGAAACTCGCGAAAAAACGTCGCAACTCCATCTTCAAAATGCTCGCCCATGAGCTTTCCGATCCGGTCCCAGAATTTGTCGCATTTGTCGTAAAGATCGGCCATTTGGTTTTCCAGATGTTCCACGTTCGTGCTGCAATTTTGCAAACTTCAAAGTTTAGTCGCCTCAAAAGTGTTTGCAAAGGCTGTCCTGAGAGCGACTTTTCGTCCAAAGGAGC
>CAZDBE010000116.1:0-14131 GCA_964503675.1 uncultured Pirellulaceae bacterium
CCGGCAACAAACAACTCAAACCCATTGATTGTGAGATTAATTTCATTCGCCTTCAGATCCACGCCGGCATAGCCCACTGCGGATACAATCCTTCCCCAGTTTGGATCGTTGCCGGTGACGGCCGTTTTCACCAACGCGCTGGCGGCAACGGTTCGAGCAATCTGATCAGCCGCATCATCGGTTTCAGTTCCCTGAACATCGATTTGTATCAGATGCGTAGCACCTTCGCCGTCGGCAGGGATCATCTTCGCTAGTTCAATACACACGTCAGCAACCGCGTTGGAGAATTTTTGAACATCGGCATCGGTACTGATCTGCGCTCCAGACTTCCCACTGGCCAAGAGAATCACCGCGTCATTGGTACTCGTATGTCCCTCGACGCTGATGCGATTGAAAGATGCTGCCGTTGCGGTGTCCAAGACTTTTTGTGCAATCTCTGGAGTGATTTTGGCGTCAGTCATGACAACGCCCAACATCGTCGCCATCCGAGGCCCAATCATCCCGGCCCCTTTGGCCATGGCAGCGATCGTGATAGATTCGCCGCCGATGGTAATCGAGGCTTGCGCAGTTTTCGGTGATTTATCTGTCGTCGTGATCGCTTCAGATGCTGCCGTAAAACTGGCCTCACCTTCGGCAAGCCTAGCGGCCGCATCTTGAATGCCCTTTTGAATTTTCTCCATCGGTAACTGGACCCCGATGACGCCGGTGGAAAGGACTGCAACCTGTTCCCGCGGTACGTCCAAAGCGGCACCCGTGGTCGCGGCCATCTGCTGATTGTTGTCGATGCCTTCGTCACCGGTGCACGCGTTGGCGTTGCCCGAATTGACCACGATCGCACGGAACTGATCGCTGGGAGTGACAGCGACGTTCCAATCGATACTGGAGGCTCGCACAATGTTCTGCGTGTAGACGCCCGCTGCAGCGGCACCATCGTCGCTAACGATCAGAGCGACATCCTTGTTGCCAGATGCTTTGATCCCAGCGGCGACACCGGAATAACGAAACCCTTTTGGTAGATTCATATTGGAAGTTTTTGTGAGAGTATAGGGAAGATTGTTCGGCTCGCGATCATCTCATTCTCTCTTTGGGAGAGTCGGCGTCTAAGCGCCGGAGAGAGTTTTACTAAAGGCGAATATAAATAGTCATTTAGTTCTAGAAAGACGGCCCTCCCCGTCGGTGAGCCTCCGACCCTCCCGGAGGGAGGGTTACATTAAAGGATTCCCAGCGTCTCGTCGAATCCAGACATCGCATTGAAGTTCTGAACCGCCGCTCCGGAGGCTCCCTTTATCAGATTATCCAAGGCGCTTGTGATCACAATCGTATCTCCACACTCGGCGGCCGACACATCGCAAAAGTTGGTGCCGCTGACATGCTTGGTCGCAACCGAACCCGCAGTCACTCGCACAAACGCCTGCCCCTTGTAAAAATCGTTCCAACAGTCCATCACATCTTCAGGCCGCGCATCAGCTGCAGCCGAAACATAGATCGTTGAAAGAATACCCCGGTCCATTGGTGTCAGATGCGGCGTAAAAACGACGTTGGTTTCACTTCCGCAGAATCGATTGATGATCTGGTCGATCTCTGGCATGTGCCGGTGCGTTCCAATACCGTAAGCCGAAATCGATTCGTTGCACTCGGGATAGTGAAACTTCAGGTTGGCTTTGCGGCCGGCCCCTGAGATGCCAGTTTTAGAATCCACGATGATCGGCGTGGTTTTGATTAAGCCCGACTTGAGCAGAGGCACCAACGGAATTAGCGCCGACGAAGGGAAGCACCCAGGGTTGGCCACCAATTCCGCACCGACGATTGAGTCTCGAAATAGCTCCGGGATGCCGTATGCGGTTTTCCCGACACGATCCGGATCAGGGTGCGTGACGTTGTACCAAGTTTCAAAAGTTGAAACGTCGTTCAATCGGTAGTCGGCACTAAAGTCAACGACCTTCAACCCCTTGTCAATTAGCTGCCCAACAATTTCAGCCGATGCTGCATGGGGAAGGCAGCAAAATGCAAAATCAACTTCGCTGCAGAATCTATCGACATCGAGTGGACAGAAATTTAGATCCAGTTGATCCCGAAACAAGGGGTGAACGTCAGAAACATGAGGACGATCCGGATCGCGTGAAGTAAGGCTGGTGAGGGTGACCTCGGGATGCCTGAGTAAAATTTTTATCAGCTCAAGCGCCGTGTAGCCGGTCGCACCGACAATACCAACTCGTATCATTGCGAATGTCTCAAGTAAAAAACGACGGGAAAGGATGGGAGTGATAAAGGGCCGAAGTTCCCTTCCGCGACGGGTGGCGGTTACCCCGAGTAGACTTATTGGAGACGAAAAGGTTCGCCCTGAAAAGGATTGCTATTTCTTCGCCTTTGCCAACATTTACTCAGCAGTAGATTGGGCAAGCTTGATTCGATGTCCATCCATATCAAAAAAGATCTGAAACGGAATTCTAAGCCCTTCCAAATTTTCGACGATTTTAACGTAATCGTCACAGGCCAGTTTCTGCCGGGTTGCCAAATCAGTCGCCTTCTTGGCTTTGGCTGTAATCGTAGCGAAGCTTGCTTCGTCTTTAAGGTTAGGGAAAATCTTGACAACTTCAGTCTTCTTACCAGCTTGTGCGATCACCGCCTGTGACTGTTCAGCTTCCGCCTTCCGTGCCGCCAAAATATCGGCAAGCTGCAGGAGGTCCGCCGGCTTTCTCAGAGCTCGGGGTGTCCCATCAGTTCCTACGGCAAACATCTGCCCTTGCATCCTAAGCTTCTTCCGAATCTCTACGCCAACTTCCACAAAAAAGAATTTCAAATCATCTCTCTCTCGAAAGAAAATCAGGCCCGGAGCCTTATTCAAAACTTCTCTAGGGGCAAAAAACACTTTTCCTTTTTGGTTGTCCCCGTTCCGTTCCTCAACTTTAAAAGGATCCAATTCGATTCGAACTCCTTGCGGGTTAGGTAACCAATCGAGACCAATATCCGTCTTCACAGAGGTTCTGCCAGATTCGAAAGCAAAATCTTGGATATCAACTGGCTTACGAAAACCGATCCAACCAATATCTTTGGCAGCGCTCAACTTGATTTTGCAATTCCGTATATAATTTGCGTCATCAAATTCTTCAGCTGCTGGAAGCCAACGGAATTTTAGCTCGGTGGGAGTTTTCTGAATCTGAGCAACCGGCAGCGGATCGTCGCGCTTCCGACGCTGCATTCGAATATCCCATAACTGTTTATCGGACGCCGAACGTTTCAGATCGAATACAAATTTGTACTTACAAACCTCTGGCCCGGTCAAAAGTTCAAGTCCCATCAGGTATCTCTTGTCGATCGTGACATCGGCAATCTTCACATCACCCGTTTCGGTCGACGCTGGCAAGTCAACCGTTTCGGGCAGCCCAGCAAAGGGGTTCCCCTTCGGCGCCGATGGCGTTTTCTTTTCAACTGGTTTAACGGCAGGTTTAGCCATCGCAGTTGCAATGGCCTTGGGTTCTTCCGCCGGCGACTTCGCGGCAGCAACCGTTTTGGTTTCTTCAGGCTTCTCGGTCACAGGTTTGACTTCCGCAGGAGGAGCTGCAGTGACGGAAGCCGCCTCTTTCTCTCTCGCCGCTTTCCTCCTCGCCGCTCGTCTTGCCGCTTTCGTCTGGGCAGCGATGTCAGGGCCTGCGGGCTGATCACCAGCGTCGTTTCGTTTGGCATACATCTCTTCAAACTTGCGTTTGGTTGCCTCAGGGTCGAGCGCATCGTCGGTGCGAGCGGCGGACAGCAGCCCATCGCCAGCAGCCAGTTTCTCCAATTTAAATTCTTTTCGTCTTTTACTCGCTGGTGTGGAGTCAGTTTTTGCAGTGGTAGAGGTAGCCAAAGAGACTGGTTTCTTTCCGTTGCGATTTTTTCCCGCCACCGCATTGCCGTTGTCGCCTCCGGTCGCAGAAGGTTGCGCCAACAGATAACCGGCCGCACCGATTCCCCCCACAAGCATCAGAGCAGTAGCAGCGATGGCCGCCAGTGACAGCGCGCGTTTCTCATTCCACATCTTCGCCAAAAAACCGGTCGGTTCGGGCTCAGGTTCCGGCTCCACTTTCTTTTTCTTTGTCAGCTTCGTCGCCGGCAGCGCTGCGACCGGCGTATCAAAACCACCCTGCTGCGCCACCAACAGATCGACAGGTTGAGCCAACGCAAGATCGCCTTTCTCACTGACGACTTTTTCCGATGGTAGCGCCCCAGCCTCTCCTAGAGTGGCGACTGGCATTTTGGGACCATGTTTGGCTAGCCACTGCGCCAACTTCAGTTGAATCTTTTCAAGGCCACTGTCCTCTGCAGATGCCAAGGCCCCCATCACTTCCACTAGCGAGTCGTAGCCTTCGCCGCGCCGTTTGGGCGGAACTTCTTGGAGGACAGAACAACCCAACTGAGAGATCGCAACAAAGTCTTGCAGGTGACTCAATTTCCCGGAACTGTCCGACATTTCACATTGCACCGCTGACGTCGGCAGTCCCTGTAGCTTGCCGCGACTCTCAGCCGTCACCAGCACGTTCTCTTGGAGAATATTTCCGTGCACCACGCCTTCCTGATGAGCATATTTGACGCCGGCAAGTAGATCGGCAATGACAGACGCGACGTCCGAATCCTTTAGATCACCCCGAGGCAGCTCCGACAGAGCTGTGCCGTCAATAAACTCGGTCACCACAAAATAGCGATCGCCCTCTTGATCCACGTCGTAGACATGGACCAAACTCGGATGGTCCAACTCCGTCATTTGCTGCATCGCCTTCAAGACGCGCGCTCGTAGTTCGTCGTTCTTGTTGATCGATGACGGAAAAATCTGAATGACAACTTTTCGCCCCAACTGAGAATGAATTGCTTCGAATCGATCACCCAATTCATTGCGATTGATGCGGGAGAGCAGTCGGTAATTGCCAACTGTCAATCGCGAACGACCGGATAGCAAAAGCTTGGCTTGCCATTGGGTCAGCATTTTGTCGCGCACAAGCTTCGTCGCGATCGTCTTCGGATTCTCGTCGTCTACCCGCGACATCCAAGAATCGACAGCCGCGTCATCCATTGCGTTGCTCTTTTTTAGGCAAGCAATAAATTGATCTCGTGAAAGGGCACTCATGTGGGTTGGCCGGGGGTTACCGATGGTTTCTGACGACGTGGAAGGCGAGAAGAACGTGAACCCATTTTCGCAGGGGGCAATTAAAACTGCAAGGATGAATTGGCCGTTCGAGAAAGGCTTCCATAGCAGCTGGAGACCAATTCTACGATATTTGAAGGACATTGAGCATCCCAGACCAATCTATCACGCTCGATATCTAACGGTATCCACCAGACACTTAACCTAACGTTCCGCCGCCGCTTTACTTTGTTTGAAAAACGATCACGCACAACACAAACTGGATCGCTGATTGTATTGATAGGCTCAGAGCCCTCAAACTCCTTAGAACAGCGCTGATCAACACAGGGCAACCCTCGCAACAATGTCCGTCAGATGGCGGTAGGCTCAAGAACACCGAGGGAAATCGTCGATCAACCAATAACAAATGCTGGGCGGGGCACAATCAATTCAGTTTATTGATTTTCCGTCATCATCACCGCACGATCTATCAATTCAGCAATTCGTCATGTTGCGTAGTATCCGTTTTCTGTCCGCCTCCGTTGCCGCGCGCGACTTCCTAGGACTTGGCCTCTTAGTGCTGATCCTCGCAGTCTGCGCGTGGACGCTGTCCATTAGTTTTTCACCAGCGATGCGTGACATGGCGCTGAAACGTTTTCATCTTGGATCGGACAACTTCCCACTCTGGGCCGCCCATCAAACAGTCCCTGCCATGTATAACTTTGAGAACCGAATTCAGTTCACTAACGAATTGCTGGGCGACGCTCCATTTGATTTGGAGGACAAGACCTACGTTAAACACACATTGAATCATTTCCCAGCGCGATTTATCACATTCGGCGACCGTCTCTCCCCCTGTTTTTCGCAGCGACGTCAGGGCACCTTCGAGATGAGCTCAACGTTCGGCGACACTGAACTGGTGACGCGTTGGGAGATTCAGCAGCCAGATTCTTCCAACTCACCAAACGCCAACGCAGCCCCCGCACCAATGGTCGTCAAGCGCATCTCGCAGCGATGGAGCCCGAAGCAGTGGACATCAAACACCAAGGGGGAAGGCGATGAGTGATCCACAAGTACTGCTGGAGGGAGACGGCAGTGGTACTGATCCCGATTGCAGGACGCTAGTGAAAGTAGTTCAGGCGGCGATTTTAGTATCATTGCTCTGGAAAACATTCTACTTTATCCGACTCAGTGCCGCACACCTCGCATTCCCGCTAGAAGACCCTTTCTTTCCGTGGCCTCTTCAGCGATTGGAAACGGTCCGAGCAGCTTGGATTCTAGCCTCGGCCAGTGCTGGGTTCGTGCTGTTTGCTAAAACCCAGAAGAACATTCTTCGTCTGACGGCACTCAACTTCGTCGCGCTGGCAATTTTGTGCGTTCATCAGATGAGCTTCAACGACGTGACGTTCTTTTGTTGTGCGTGGTCGTCGGTGTGGTGCCTATGGATGGCAACCCGTCTACACGAACCATTCGAATGTCTATTTGAGCGTTCGGCGTGGTTGACTCATTTGATTCTGTCACTGATTTTCATCGGGGGAGCTGTCGGCAAACTGACAGCCGGCTATTGGGATGGGACTGTTCTTTACGAAATCTATTTTCGCGACCGCGATTTCTGGACTTACAATCTTGTGCGTGGTTTGTGCCCTGAGGACTCACTTCCCGTCATTGCAATGTGGCATTCGCGTGTGGTGGTCTGTGCCGAATGGTTCTGTGGATTTCTGTGGTTGATGCCGCGAAAAACAGCTTCGGTGGCGGCGATCGTCATGCTGTGTGGGATCGCGCTGACCAATAACTTCTATCTATTTTCAGTGGTGACTTGCCTGATCGGCTTAGCATTGGTGGGCCTACATCAAAAGAAGAAGCTGCCCGAATCTGGGCAAGACGACATTTTCAAAAGCGAGACAGGCTAACGCCGTATTTCACTCAGCTCCCACTTCTAGTTGAACTGATCCACAAATAGCAGGCCTGTGTCGGTAAGCGTCACTGTCGCCGAATCATGATTGATCCAGCCATTGCTTCTGCACTGCCGCAGCGCGCGACGGAACTGCGTTTCGGTCCACATTACCGAGTCGCTTAACTCTTCAACGGCGACCTCCCCCGAGCTATCACGCCTCAACCGGGCCAACAACAAGTTTTGAAACAGGTCGCTGCGTTGGCGCTGCCGCAGACGCGCTTTGGCCAATACTCCCTGCCGCGGCGCAAAAACGACAGTCACTAAGAACACCACCCCGGCAACCGTCGCAATCGGGCCCGTAGGCGAAATGTCCAACGAGTAACCGACGTAAAATCCAATCAGACTGCTGCCGATTCCAATCAAACTGCTGATGACTAACATCTTCCACAACCGACTGCCAAGTAGAAAACTGGCTGCTGGCGGCGCGATCATCAACGCGACCACCAAAATTGAGCCCACCGTCTCGAATGCGGCGACCGTGGTAATCGAAACCAACGCCAGCCATCCAAGATGCAGCAGCGTCGGCCGAAATCCAAAACTCTGCGCAAGCTCAGCATCGAACATCGTTAGCTTCATCTCCTTGTAGAAGAAGCCAATAAAGACCAGTAGCGTTGTCAACACGGACAGCATCACAAGAAACGAACGTGGCATCTCGATTCCGAAGAACTCAACCGTTTGTAGCGCCGCCGATGCCAAATTTCCATCAATGATGCAATGAGCATGAAAATGCGTGTTATTCAGATTCTGGTTGGCCGCAATGATGCCGACACTAAAGAGCGCAGAAAACACTATCCCCAACGCCGCATCGCCATCCACCAGACGCGTGTTGCGAATCGTCTGCACCAGCCAAACCATTAACAGTCCGGAGAGCCCCGCACTGATGATCAGCCAAGGCGACGAGCGGTCTTGAAAAATAACAAACGCTACAATAATCCCCGGCAACACTGCGTGGCTGAGCGCTTCGGCGACCATCGATTCGTGTTTGACGACCAAGTAGACACCGCACAAAGAACAGGCAACAGCGGTCGTGATCGCAATCAATAACGTCCAGAGAACCAGTGCATCCATCAGCTCGCACCTCCTGCGCTATTGGATTTGAGTTCGATTTGATGTTCCAACAGAGCCTCTTTGGCCAACCGTTTGCGTTTGGCGTATCGATAGACTAGGCCACGGCGAGGCGCGAAGATCAACGAAACGAGGAACACAATCGTCGCCACCAACACAATCACAGGGCCGGTCGGCATGTTTGGCCAATTGAAACTGATCAGACTACCGGCGCCTCCGCTCAGCGCGCCAAAAATCGCGGCCAACCCGACCATTGCGCCTAGACTGCCAGTCCACTGACGAGCGCTACTTGCAGGAGTTACCAATAACGCGATCATCAATACGACGCCAACGGACTGAATACCAATGACGATCCCGATCACCATCATCATCAACAACAGCGTGTCGAGCCACGAAGTATTCAAGCCAAGGCTTTGAGCAAACACGGGGTCAAACGTAAATACTTTGAACTCTTTCCATGCCAACAACATCAATAGGATCGTGGACGCACCTAAGACTCCAATCATCCACAAATCACTTTCGGTCATCGCTGCGGCCATCCCGAACAGATAATTTTCCAGCCCACGTTTTCCCGGGACGCTCGGCGTCGCACGCTGCACCCACCGCAACAATAAAATTCCGCTGCCGAAGAAGATCGCCAACATCACGCCCAGTCCGCTGTCGGGCTTTAGTCGGGTTTCCTGAATGATCCAGCGGGTCAATAACAGTGCTGCAGTACCGGCAAACAAAGCCCCCGGAATCAATACCAGCAATGACTTGTTTCCCTCGCCTGTAATCAAATAGCTGACCAAGAAAAACAGCATGATGCCCAACAGCGACGAATGCGCTACCACGTCACCGATCAGGCTTTGACGCCGGAGATACGCAAAACAGCCCACCGCGCCGCTGACGGCGCCGATACTGGCGGTCCCCAAAAAGACCGTCCGAAAAGTATGGTCAGTTAACAATTCAAGCATTATCGGTGCTGCCTGTTTTCGTCGATTCCCCCGATTCCGAAGGCATACCCTGAAGTTCTATTGGTGAGTCACGAAAGCCACAATCGATACCGCAATTCTTGATCGGACCGCCGTAGGTTTTATCCAGCAGTCCACTGGTGAAGGCGCAATCGATGGGACCAGAGGAAATGATCTTTTTGTTGATCAAAGTAACTTCGTCGAAGTAATCACAAATCGTGGTCAGATCATGATGCACAACGACGATCGTTTTTCCCTCATCGCGCAGACTCTGCAACAATTTGACGATCGCTTTTTCAGTGGTGGCATCGACTCCAGCGAAAGGTTCGTCCAAAAAATAGATAGGTGCGTTTTGCACAAACGCGCGCGCTAGAAACGCGCGTTGCTGCTGGCCACCGGAAAGCTCGCCTATCTGTCGATGAGCGAACTCGGTCAATTCGAATCGCTCCAGCGCGGCCATCGCCTGTTTCTTCTGCTTCGCGCCCGGACGCCATACCCAGCCGAGACTTCCGTACGTTCCCATCGTCACAAGATCCAGCACCGTTGTGGGAAAATCCCAGTCGACGCTCGTGCGCTGTGGCACGTAGCCGATCTGTTGCCGATTCTTTGTGAATCGCTTTCCCAGAACCTCGATTCGTCCGGCAAGTGCTGGGACCACGCCAAGAACTGCTTTCAAAAGCGTGCTTTTACCAGCACCATTGGGCCCCACAATTCCCATCATCACCCCCTGATCGATCGAAAGATCCACATTCCACAAAACGGGAATAGAATCGTAGGCGACCGTCAGGCCGTTGATCTTCAAAGCTGGGAATGTTTCAGACATACATTTATTTCAGGCTCGGCACCTACTTGGGTGAAGGGACTACTTGAGGTTCTCCACCATGATCTCCACGTTGGAGCCGAAGGCGCCAAGAAACGTATTTTGAGGAGCAGTTTCGCCAAGGTCGTCCGAGTACAACTGCTGCGAGACGATTTTCACATCCCATCCGCGCGACTTACACGCCTCTTGCAGGGCCTTGCTAACTTTTGGGTTGGTGATCGCTTCTAAAAAGATGACCGGAACCTTCTTCGCGCTGATCTCCTCCGCCACTTTGCTCATCGTCTGGATGTCTGCTTCGGCATCGTTGCCCACGCCCAACGGAGCCAACGTCTGCATATTGTAAACCTTGGCAAAATAATTAAACGCATCGTGGGCGCTAACGATGTATCGACGCTGCTTGGGAATCGCCGAAAGCTGCTCCGCCGCCCATTGATGCGCGGTGTCAATTTTGGTGGAGTACGACTTTAAATTTTGCTGATAAGTCTCTTTGTTGTCTGGATCAATTTCAATCAGATATTCGGCCAGACCTTGGACGCATTTTGACCACCCAGGCAGATGATTCCAAATATGTGGATCGAATGGTGCATTAGGATCGGTTGCTCCGTCCTCAACCCAATCAAGGCGGTACTCCTCAGGGAACGCGAAGGCCATCGACCATGATTTATCACCAAAAGTATGATGAAGATGTTCGTCCAACCGCGCCTCAAGATGAAATCCATTATAGATAATCGCGTCGCAATTTTGCATCGCCTGAATATCGCGTGTGCTGGCACTGAAGGAATGCGGATCGACGCCCGGACCGCAGAACAGTTTTACTGTCGCGCCTGTGCCCTCGGTAAGCGCCTGCAGAGCCGAATTTATCTGACCGGTAGTTGCAACCAGCGATAGCGCACCTGAAGAAGCTCCTATTTCTGTTCCCGACGCATTGGAAGACGCAGACTTGCTGCATCCTTGGGTGGCTACAATCATTCCAAGCAGCAATGAAGTGCTCAGCAATGATGCAGTCAGCACAAATGATAGAGCTGAACTTCTTGTCTTCGACTGTAGCGATGGCCGCATAGCATAAACTGGGAAATAAATGTCTGATAAAAGTTCAGGCCCCCCGAGAGATCTCAGGTGAAGAAGGCCAGTCCGATTGCCTCCGCTAGATTTAGATCGGTTCAAACAGGTATTTGCGGGATCTATCCGTTGGAGGCGAGTTTGGCTGGCGACGCTTCCCGTTATAAAAACGCAACAAACGGAGCGAATGAAGGCTGGCTATTTCTCAAAACAAGATTCGTTTTAATGAGTCTTGATCTGCCCTTATGTTACTTGAATTTGTCCATCGAGCAACCCGTTCGAGATTGATTAGGAGCGCCGCGTTATCCGGGGGAAGAAAGCGGCCGATAATGTTTTCGTTGAATTTGTTGCATGTTTTCCATAAGCTAGTCGTGTAAACAAACTACCAACGGGAGAAGATGTGATGACGGACGACAACGCAGTGGTGTACCGAGATAATTTTGCCGGCTGGATCACGAGTCTTGCAGCAATCTCTCTGACGCTTATATCTGCGTCGATGGTATGGGGACAGACGAACATCACGTCGCTGAATTTCGAACTCGTCGACACCGGACTCGCGCGCCCGGTGTTCGCCACCTCGGCTCCCGGAGATTCGGACAGTCTTTTCGTATTGGAACAGCACGTTGGAAGAATCCAACGGATCGATCTCTCAACCGGCACAGGGTCAACTTTTGCCACGCTTCCTGACGGGACGCTGTCGACGCGCAACGAGCAGGGATTGTTGGGGCTCGCCTTTCATCCTGATTATCAAACTAACGGCAAGTACTACTTAAACTACACAGATAGCGCCGGCGACACACGCGTACGAGAATACACCCGTCAGAGTCCGACCCAAGGTAGCTCGACCGCCACACGAGATATCTTGTCCGTGGTCCAGCCGTTTCCGAACCATAATGCGGGCTGGATAGGATTTGGCCCAGACAACAACCTGTACATTGCCACCGGTGACGGCGGCTCGGGCAACGACCCGGACAACAATTCGCAGACGATTACCAATAACTTGTTGGGGAAAATCTTGCGAGTAAATGTTGATGGCGATGATTTCACGGGCGATGCCAGCCGCAACTATTCGATTCCAGCCTCCAATCCGTTTGTTGGTCAGACAGGAGACGATGAAATTTTTGCCTATGGATTGCGGAACCCCTACCGCTGCAGTTTCGATTCTGACACCGGCGATTTATGGATCGGCGACGTCGGACAAACCGCGCGTGAAGAAATCGACATCCTTTTAGCCGGCACATCAGAACAGAATTTTGGTTGGAAAACGCGCGAGGGAACACTTGGACCTCCCGTACTAGGTGCCATCGATCCAGTTTACCAATACACACGCGGCAGCGGCGACACGCAGGGATTCTCTGTGACCGGCGGTTACGTTTATCGTGGTAAAATCTCGGACCTAGACGGGCACTATTTCTTTGCCGACTATGTCACTAACCGGCTTTGGTCTTTCAAATACAACGGGGACGACCAAGCAAATTTTGATGCCACCAACTTCACTGATTTTACGGACTGGAGCGACCGGATCAAAATCGACACATCCGCTGGCACAATCACCAATGTGTCGTCGTTTGGCGAGGACGCCGACGGCAATCTGATCATTGTCAGTCTCGGCGGAAACGTCTTTCGACTCAACTCCGTTACCGAGCGGGGAGACGTCAACTTGGACGGCGATGTCAACTTTTCCGACATCCCGCCGTTTATCGCGCTGCTAACCGCCGGAGGGAATCAAGCCGAAGCGGATACTGATCTCGATGGAGACGTTGATTTTTCAGACATTCCGCCATTCATCGATATCCTGATCAGTCAATAAATGGGTTCCATTTTTCCCGACTAACAATCCTATCAAATTATGGGACCGCAACTTTCTTTAGCGTTGCCAGATAGCTCACCAGATCGACTAACTCCTGTTCGGTCAGAAGTTCATGCAAGTCCGCAGGCATCAACGAAAGTTCCAGTTTCTTTTTCTCCTCAATGGAATCAGCGGTGATGGAGTGCACAATGCCTTTGTCGTCTTTTATACGAACCTCGTCGGCGCTCTCTCCCAACAACACTCCATTGATTGTCTGTCCTTCATCGGTGAGCACCAGCCAGCTCTCGTAATTGTGACTGATGCCTGCTGACGGATAGAGAATCGATTCGTACATCGCGGCCGGCGCAAGTTTGTCGCCGATCTCCGAGAGATTCGGTCCAACTTCGATTCCTTGACCTGCAACGACATGGCATTTGGCGCACGTTGCAACTCCCGCAAAAACAGCCTTACCTTTTTCAACATCTCCCTGCCTAGCCACCAGCTCTGCAATCACCGGAATGGGACGTTTGTCTTTGCTAACAGCCATCGGAAACAACGTTTGCCCCTGCGCCCGAACCTCCGGCCATTTCGATTGATGCAACGCGACACTGATCGCGGATTTTGCGACGGCGTCGAGCGGTTCCTTTTGACCGATCCACCAAATCATATCACCGGCCCCCGCCTTCGATTCGCCCAACCTTCGAAGCGCGTACTGGCGAACATCCGCCGGCAGGTCAGTGCGTTTCCCGACATTCCCAAGTAACCAGTCTGACGGTCGCGAGCCACTGTTGACCAGCGCGTCGGCAAGAGCGACGCGTGTTGATTCGTCAGCATTGATAAATTTCTTTGAGACCGTCCCGCCATCTTTTTCTACCAACACGCGCATCGCATCAGCCGCCATTTGAAGGTCGGATTGCGAAGACATTTGCGACGAAGCGATCGCCATCAAGTCTCCATAAAATCCGTTTGCCGAAAACTTGTCGATCAGTTCGATAAACGTCGGCGTTCCGCGCGTTTGTTCGATCAAATCATTCAGTCCAGACTTCTGCTGTGAGGTAAATTTGCTGGCGTCCAGTCGGCTGATGGCTTCAGACAACACTGCGAACTTTTTCGCATCTTTATAGCCGTGATCATCAAATGCTAGACTCGTGAAAATAGCTTCTTTGGATTTCGCCGCCGATCCTTCCACGAAATCAAACGCGCGAAACAACCGAGCAACTTCTTCTGCATCGGTATAAGGTGAAACGACAAATTGCTTAAGGAGCTCAGGAGTCCGAGTCGATCGCGATCGCCAGACAATGTCTTGGCCGTATGGCTCAAACGCTCTTTCAGGAAACTCATTGAGCCACGCATCAAAGCACTCGTCCCAATGCCCGTCGGCCGCAATGCCAAC
>CAZDBE010000116.1:14231-15740 GCA_964503675.1 uncultured Pirellulaceae bacterium
CCATCGGGCGCCACGCACACGTCCGAGGGACGAAAGTTTGCGTTGCCTTCTTTGGATTTGATGATGTCAACGACGTTTGCAGTAAATCCAGCGCCTTGTTTTGTCACCGGGTAGCTCCTGACGACGCCCGGTCCCGGATCACAGTGGATCATCTGATTATGAAAAACGGTTGGCAACGTCTCGCCCTCGTACATACAGATACCTGCCGGCGAACCCGCTCCTGTGTCAAGCAAATTCGGCACGACGCCCGGATCGTTTTGATGCCAATGCCGCCGCTGCGTTTTTGATTCGAGGTTGCTGCGAGGCGTGCGCCATCCGGCACCGGTCAACTGATCGGCGTAGCCATAATTCCCATACGGCAACACAAAGTTAATACGGGTGGACCGATTCCCATCATCATCGTTATCCGATTGCCAAATCTGCCCGAATGAATCAACTGCCAGTTCCCAGTTATTGCGAAAGTTCCAACCCAGCGTCTCAAATTCGCTACCATCGAGGTTACAGCGAAAGACCATCCCTTGATGATAGGGCCGCCGGTGCGAAGCGACCTCGTTGCCAGCCATATCAATAATCGGCTTGCCATCGGCATCGCAAATTTGTTCTCCTTTGTTGCCGAAGTTAAAATACAGTTTCCCGTCGGGCGCAAATATGAATGCGTGGATGCCATGGTCATGTTGAACACCGCCAATACCGCTGAACAGCACTTCTTTCTTGTCCGCTTTGAGATCGCCATCACTGTCGATCAAAACTTGGACTTTATCACCTGCCGAAACGATGACCCGATCGCCCAGCACGCAGACGCCATGTGCAGAGTCGATGTCGGTACCTTGGTAGAACACCGTTTGTTTGTCAGCCGTTCCATCGCCATCGGTATCTTCGAGCACCAAAATCCGATCGCCTTCTTTGCGCGGCGTAGCATCAGTGTTGCGAAAATGCCGATAATTCAGCACTTCGCAAACCCAAACACGCCCCAGATGATCAATATCAATATTCGTCGGGTTAACTAACAGCGGCTCTTCAGCGAACAGCGTCATTTTTAATTCAGGATGAACGTCAAAATTCGCTTCGATGACATCTGTTGGGTTCGAGGCGAATAGCGCAGTCGCCATACGATTGTCCATGAACGCAGCGGCCCAAAAAACCACCGCGACCAGCAAGCAAAACTGGCTAAACAAATCTTTGCGCATTCCCTCTCTCCCGCGACGACTTGAACGAAACAACTGAACTCTACTTTCAGTCTAACAAAAAACGCGGTGCACGCTTCAACAAATGCTCGGTTGCGAGACAACTGATGAATAAGTTGTCTTGGCCAGCGTGATAGCGTTAGAGTTCATCGGCCAACGTCTCCATGCAGGAGACTGGTTCAGAGCTTGTTTCCTTGGTCTACTTTGAGTTAGCGATATTCACTAGTGAGTTTGTCGCATTCCAGAACCAGAACATTTGAAATGACACTGCTATGAAAGTAACCGTTGTTGGCTGCGGAAACGTCGGCATGGCCATCTCCCATGC
>CAZDBE010000117.1:0-9946 GCA_964503675.1 uncultured Pirellulaceae bacterium
GCCTCGGTCCCTAAGTAGCTACCGTCGCCAGACGGTGGTTCCACGCTCTGGCGAGCGTAGCTACGAGCTGTAACCGCTAATACTCAGTCGTCGACAGCGATGATGTTTCTGTCGTCGGGTAGCTTTCAACCTGCTCAAGGTTACTACCGGTATCCAGCATCGTCATCGCAATAAAAAGCGACACGAACAACAGTGATGAAAGAAACACAAGGATATTAAATCCCTTGTCCCACCACATGTGCATGAAAAACGCACAGACTAGAAACGCCTTGAGCGTCGCAATCGCCATCGCGATCGGAAACGCAAATTGAGCCAGTTCAATGTTGGACGTCACTACCGTTGCAATTGTCAGCCCAACGAGCGCAACAAATACTGCGAACAGCATCGCAATCGGTGCTGGGTGATTGAATGAAGGGTGGTCGTGTGAATCTGAATGGTCGGCTTTGAGAGAATGGTTTGCCATTAGCGCACCTCCTTAGTCAATCAAGTACAAGAGTGGGAACAAGTAAATCCAGATCAGATCGACCAGGTGCCAATAGAGTCCGACGTAATCGACCGGACCAAAATAATCTTCTCGCCAATGCCCCAACTGACTTCGCCGATAGAGCCACGCCAGAGCAACGATGCCGCCGATAATATGGATCGCATGCAGACCCGTCATGCAGTAGTAAATGCTGAAGAAAATACCCACACTGTCCGGAACCGAAGTCTGGGAACCGGCAGGATCGTCTTCGTGGTGATCGCCACTATGATCGCCTTCATGGCCAGCCGCGTCATGACTGTCGTCGTGCCCTTCACTTTCGGAATGATCGTGGTCGTCATGACTTTCTTCAAGCGTAGCAGCGTGCAACATTAATGGGCCGGCAGTATGAATTGCGGCATGAGCATGTGAGTCACCAGCGATCGCGTTTTGGTAGACGACTCCCCCCAAAACACCCGCAAAGTATCCCAACATCATGATCGTCATGCCAACATAGAATTTGGCGTTGTTGGCTTTGTCTGTCAAAAACTGAAACGCGGCGTATCCGGCAAAACCAATCGTCAATAGCGTCGGAATAACGCTCAATTTGATCAAGTAGTTGGACAGACCAAAGAGGCCTGTTTCATGCACGCCTTCGTGATAGTGGAACATGCTGCGAGGAAAAATGCCCAAGTCCCATTTGTGGCTGTACTCAACGGCTTTCACCCCAAGGAAGATCGTGGCACAAACCATCGTGATCAACAGATAAGTCTCACAGTTTTTATTTTTGCCCGTTTGAGCGCTACGAACGGCCAACGCCATCGTGAGACTGCTGAACAACAGTACGATTGTGTTCAAACAACCAAGGTTCTTGTCCAAGTAGTGGTGAGCCACTTGGAAAATCTCAGGATGGTAGTTGCGGTAAAGCGTGTAAAGGACAAACAGACCGCTGAAGAACAACACTTCGGTAACCAGAAAAATCCAGATTCCAAGCTTACCGGAATCGAACTGTTGCTCTGGTGATTCAAAGTGGTGGGCGATGAACTCACCATGATCATGATGATCGTCGTGGTGTTCGTCTATGTGGGTTTCGGCAATTGCCATTTCCGGCTCCGGAAGATCAACCTCATAAGAAGGTTGGCTAAAAGTTGACGTTGGTAAAAAGCGTGTTGAATTTGGTTGTTTGGTTGAGTCTGACGACCGATTGGGCTCTCAAAAGCAATCAGTTGCGAATTTTGAATTCACTTTCGATTGACTATTCCAGTGTGGTCGCCATGAACTCTAGTGGTGAACGGGTTCCTTCCGTGCCGGTGTTTTCGCCGGATCGGCCAGTTCACGCGGGATATAAGTATCCAGTTCTTCGTCGTAGACCTGAGAATCAAAATCGTAAGGATCAGTGACGATTGGTTGATGAACAAAGTTGTGGAAGTCAGGTGGTGAGCTGGACTGCCACTCCAACGACGCAGCGCGGAACGGATTCGAGCCGCAACGCTTGCCGTATTTGGCAGCGTAAATCAGAACGCCGTAGGCCAACAGAATTCCGATACCCAGCACAAAGGCTCCGGCGGTGGAGATCTGGTGAAAGATTTGGAACTCAGGGTCGTACGACGCGTATCGACGCGGCATTCCGCGAGCACCCATCACAAACTGTGGGAAGAAGGTGACGTTAAAACCAACGAACACCAATAGGCAAGAAATTCGTCCCCACAGATCGTTGTACATTCGACCAAACATTTTGGGCCACCAGTGGAACAAACCACCTAACAGAGCGGTCAACGTTCCTCCCACCATCACAAAGTGAAAGTGAGCCACAACGAAGTAGGTGTCGTGCAAGTGAATATCAACAGACAAAGCCCCAAGAAACAGACCGGTCAAACCACCGATGCCGAACAGGAAGATAAATGATAGAGCAAATAGCATTGGCGTGTTAAGCAGGATCGAACCTTTGAACAATGTCGCCAGCCAGTTAAATACTTTCACTGCCGATGGAATCGCCACGGTAAAGGTGATCGCACTGAAGATTAGTGTAACGATCGGCGACTGGCCGCTGGTGAACATGTGGTGTCCCCAAACCAAGAATCCCAACAATGCAATCGCGACGCTGGAGAAAGCAATAAAGCTGTATCCAAAGATTCGTTTCTGGCTATAAACCGAAATCAATTCACTGATCACACCCATGCCAGGCAAAATCATGATGTAAACCGCTGGATGCGAATAGAACCAGAAAAAGTGCTGGAACAGAACCGGGTCGCCACCGTAACGTGGATCAAAGACACCGATGTGCATTGTTTTTTCTGCGATCAACAGCAGCAGAGTGATTCCCAAAACGGGAGTCGCCAGAACCTGAATGATCGATGTTGCGTAAAGTGACCACAAAAACAACGGTAGTTTAAACCAGCCCTGTCCCTTGGAACGCATCGTGTTGACCGTGACCAAGAAGTTCAGTCCCGTGAAGATTGAACTGAAACCGAGGACAAACGCCCCGAACGTAGCCCAGATCACGCCGGTTTCGGTTTCGATACTGTACGGCGTATAGAACGTCCAACCGGTATCCAAACCGCCACCAAACAGAATCGCACCCAGCAAACATCCCGTTCCCACAATCCACAGATAGAAACTGGCCAGATTCATGCGAGGGAAGGCCACATCTTTCGCCCCTAACATCATCGGCAAGACAAAATTGCCCAAGGCCGCCGGAACGCTAGGAATAATAAACGCAAACACCATGACCGCTCCGTGGAGCGTGAACATTTTGTTGTAGTTGTCATAAGACAGCATGTTGCTGTCGAATTTAACAAGATGAGAACGCAGAATCAGCGCAAACGCTCCGGCCAAGAACAACGCCAACGTCACACCGATCAAATACATCACTCCGATGCGCTTGTGATCGAGCGTAAACGCCCAAGACTTCCAGCCTTTGGTGCAGTTCAAATAATTGACTTCTGGCGTGCCAAAAATCTTGTTTCGAGTTTCTGCGGTTGCCATCGTTGTTACCTCTTTTAGCTTAATCGCTACTGTGTTTTGTCTTTGTCGTGTTGTTCGTCGTGTCTACTTAAAACGCCTACTCACCATCAGCCCGCAGGCCGGTCTCCACGGTTCCGCCAGCGACGCTAGACGGATCGTTCAGCTTTTGTAAAAACGCGTCGACGTTGATAATATCTTCTGGAGAAAGCTTGTTTCGGAATGAGTTCATTTTTGAAACTGGCCCGAAGCCTTCTACCACATCATCTGCTGGATATTCGATCGACTTCCGAACGTAATCCGCATCGACTTTCACTTTACCGCCACCCATCAGCGGCCGCTCTTTCATGCTGTACAGCAAGTTGAGTGCCGGGCCGGTTGCCGCGACGCCGTCAATCTTGTGACAGCCAGAACAATTGATCTTGTAAATACGCTCGCCGTTTTTCCAAGGAAAGTACTCTTCCTTGATCCATTGAGTGTTCTCTTTTCGGTGTGCTTCATCGGGATGCACTTCAGCCACGGTACGCATCTTCGAGTGCTCACGACCACAGTACTCGGTACACGACAATCGGAACTGACCTTCCTTAGTAGGACGGAAAAAAGCGTACGAATAACGACCGGGAACAATGTCCATTTTCTGCCGAAATGCGGGAATGAACATACTGTGCAGAACATCAGTGGACTGCATTTTCAATCGCGTCGGTTTGTTATTCACCAAGTGCAGTTCCGAAGAACTATCGCCATTGGGATACGTGAACACCCAGTTCCAACGACTGGCGGTAACGATGATTTCTTCCGCTTCTGGAGCGGGTGTTTTCATCTCAAACCAAGTTGTAGCGCCAACAAAGAACATGTACACCAACAAGACACTTGGCCCCACCGACCAAACAATCTCGATCGTGTTGTTGTGAGAAGAACTTGGCTGAGGATCGATCACGCCGCCTTTGCGACGATACTTGATGCACAAGTAAACCATCGCTGCAACGATTCCAATAAAGAATACCAGCGACACCCAGAAGATGAACATAAACAGGTAGTCGATGTCTCCTGCAAAATCTGAAGCCCGTTCAGGAAACCAGTAAGACCAATCGTAGAACTGAGTCCACGAATCGGCTCCAACGTGCTCAATCGAAGACGTCGGAACTTTGGTTCCCGGCAACGTCGTCGCTTCAAGCCGTTTGATTACCTCTTCGGTCGAAGAGCTGTCTAGTTTTCCCAGCAGGATGGGTAAATGCCAATTCATTTATCTAACACACAAAATAATGTTTAACGCAAAAAACAAGCCAACGATTCATAGAAAACGTTAGAGACTCACTTCTGGTTTGGATGTCAATGTTTCGTTCAAAGTTGTTTCGGTGGCGATTTGTTGTTCGCCCGGCAGACCAGCACCTCGACGGAAAAACCAGTAAGGCACTAATGTGATCGCTAGGACCAACAGAGTCAAAATGGCTCCTCCACGCATTAGCGCCATTGCCTGAAAGGTGTACTTGCCAGTGGTCTCATCAAACACAAAACAGCCCAGCCCGTAGCTGGCCAAGTTTAATGGCGAACCAATTTTGCCTTCAGCCGCTTCCACCAATGCCAGTTTCATCGTATTCGGATCGTAATCCAAACCGTGGATGTATCGCACGATCTTGCCCTCAGGAGACAAAATCAAAAACAGCGGTGGGTGCGAGTAGCGTTTCTGCGATTCGACGTATTTGTACTTAAAACCGCACTCGTCGGTAATCTTTGTAATCGATGCTTGCTCACCAGTGAGAAAGTTAAAACCCTCTCGAGCCGACGCCAAATTGTATCGCTTCGTGTAAATGTCCAATTGTGCCTGAGAACGTTCGGGGGTTTCTTTGGGGTCGATACTGATCGACGCCATCTGAAAATCGGTGCCTATCTTTAAGTCGATCTGACTGAGTGCGTCGATCATGTTTTCCAGTTGGACGCTGCACAGCTTGGGGCAGTCAGAATAATTAAAAGACATAATGAGCGGCTTCACACCGTCAAACAAATCCCCTGTTCGCACTAGGTTGTTTTTGTGATCCCGGAAGGCTGTGTTGAAATCAATAACGTTACCGTTCTTCGAATCATCAACGCCAATGTCGACCAGAGCGTCCGGAATTTTCCGTGCGCCGTAGGGATCGTCTTTGGGATCTATTTGAGCGAACGGATCTTTGGTTTCACTCTCGTCCGCGATCGAGGTATCAACACACCACCCACCCACAACAGCCAACAGGCTGAAGAAAGCAAGGTTTCGGAATGTTGATTTGAAGTTCATTGTTTAGTGACTCTTCCCGTATTGGTCGACGACTTTTTTCATCGCATCGGCAATTGGAACCGAACCGTCTTCACCCTTAAGGATATTCATCTGAGTTACGACTTGTTCCCGTGCCGGCTGATTAACGAACTGGCCTTCGCGTTTCTTAATCGCGCTGGCTGACCAAACGTTGTATATTCCGCTCATCGTCAAGATCGTGACAAGCGTCAGGACGGCACTGATGAAACCCCACATAATGACAACCGGTGTGTTGATATCATCATAACTAGGCCGCTCCTGTGGCTTTTCGTCGCTGGTGAGAGTTGTTTCCGACATGGTTTTGACTCGGTTTTTCGTTGTTTTCTTGTTTCGTGGGTCAATACGGCTAATCGATTGCTGCCGTAGTGATGTTTTGATTAATGAACTTCGTGGTTGAGTGCTTCGCCCAGACGCGGATCCTGTAATGCAACCAGCGGCCTGTCTCGACAAATGACACAGAAGATCGCTATGAACGCCGCGATCATTCCAACGGTACAAGCGAGATCCGCAATTGGATTGAATGTTGCCCAACCACGTCCCTCGGTACCGCCACCGACAAATAGGTTGTAATGAGGCATCACCAACCAGAAATGATCTACCCAGTGCATCACCAACAGGTAAATCGAGGCGCCGAACATGAAGTTTTTGTTGCGACGGACAGTGCGTCCCATCATTGCCAAGAACGGAATAAAAAGATGTCCAATCAGCAATACATAAGACAGTGTCTTCCAGCCCGGATAGTTAATTCGCCAGTTGTACCAGAACGTTTCTTCCGGAATGTTTGCGTACCAGATCAAAAGGAACTGGCTGAAACCGATATAGCCCCAGAACACGATGAAGCCAAACATCATCTTGCCCATATCATGGTAATGCTCAGTGGTGATTTCATCAGTCACTCGGCCAGTACGTTGAAACCACAACGCCGTCAGCGTAATTGTCGACCAAGCACTCAGCACCGCTCCGGCGAAGAAGTAGACGGGGTACATCGTGCTAAACCAAAACGGCTCCAGTGACATCTCCAGATCGAACGAGGAAAACACGAGTGACGCAGCAAACACGATCATCGCCGGTGCGGCAAACGCCTGCATGCGATGAGTTAGTTTTGCTTCGCCCGTTTTATCTTGCTTAAGTGACGTAAACAAAAAGAACGACGCCATGCCGCCCCAGATCAGAAAATAAACCACCCAGCGAATCGCAAAGAATCCCGGGTTCAAAAATCCGTACTTCAGTTGCTCGAACGGAGGCCGCTCGTTAACTGGCAATGTATTGACGAAACCGGCTGCTTGGGACGCAGCCTCACTATCACCCATTGACCAGCCGCCATCGACCCAAGGGTAAAGGATATCGTTACCAGTCAGGACGGTGATTAAAATTGGAAGAAACAACAAACCCATTGGCAGGATGCACATCGCATACAGTTCAGCGATCCGCCGCAGCGTTACGCTCCAACCAGCGCGAGTCAGGTGCATGATGGTCACAAAGAACAAGCAGCCCAAACAAATCGAAAGCAGGAATGCGTAGTTCATCAGATAGGCGTGCATGAATCGAGCGCCGAGTCCACCTGAAAACAGAATCGCTACAACGATCCCGACTGCGGCGACGATTGCTGCCACAGGAATCGTGCGTACGTAACCGTTGCCCAGTGATACGACGGGGGAAGTAATTTTTGCAGGTCGTGTTTCGTGCATTTCTAAATCTGTCTGGTTTAGCGCCGTTTAAGTTTCGGCTTTTGTGGTTCGTAACGCAGGTCGCCCTACGTTGCTTACGCGTCGTCTTTCTTGTCTTCTTCTTTTTCTTCGCCAGCGGCTTTATCAGTTGCCGGTGCTTCATCACCAACCGGTGCAGCATCAGTATCCGCTTCTTCGCCAGCGGCTTCATCTGCACCGGGTGTCTTCAACCCAGTCTCCTGAAGAGCCCGCACGTAGGCGACGATCGCCCAACGGTCAGCTACAGGAATCTGAGCTTTATAAGGACCCATGTTGCCACGGCCATTGGTGATCGTGTCATAAATTCGTCCGACAGGATTCTTGGCATCGCCTTTGACTTCCGCGTCGTGCAATGATCTTGCCGCTGTCCAACTTGCGTCGCCATTGGCAGCCAAAGCCAAAGCTTTCTGATTGACTAGCCCGTCGCCCTGTCCGGCGTATCCGTGACAGGCCGCACAGTAAATGTTAAATCGCTGCTGACCTCGAGTCACCAGATCTTCAGTGACCTCAACACCTTCCGGGAAAGTCGTCACCCACTGGTCCATGTTCTCGGTAGCATCGGCGGCAGGTGCCGCTCCGTCGGCGTCAACTTTCTTCTTATCATCAGACAATGAAGTGCGAACGTTCTTGCGCGATGAGATCGTGTGAGCAAAATCTTGTTTGATGCCGTAGTTCAATTCACTGTCAGTATCCAGCGAACCGAACGCAACCGCCCCATCAACAGGACGACGCGCCGACCGAAGATCAGCGTACATCAGCTCAACTTCATCCATGCCGTTGGCTAGGTTAACCGCCATGGTTTGTGCTTTTGATTTGTGTTGCCAGTCCATGTCTGGAACGACGTGCAAACGCGGGTGACGATTCGTTTGACCCCACTGGCTGAAAATTGCAGCCGGAGGAAGCAACAACAAAATCGCCCCAAGGATCGCCGCTGTCGGAATCCATTTCGGTAAATCGTTGTCCGTCAGATCCTGACGTACTTCTTCAATCGCAACCGCGCCCCATTTGTTCAGCTGGTCTTCCGAAGCCGAGCGATTGAATTTTTCGTCTTTCGCTTCCAAGCACAAGAAGAACTTGTCATTGGTCACCCGCTTGAAGCGAGAGATGCGGTGCAGCGGATTAGCGAACATCGGCAATCGGTTCAGGATCCACATGCCAAGGAACGTCGTGATGGCGCTAGTCAGCACGATGATTTCAAACGTCACCGGAATGTTGGCCGGAATACTAAAGATCGGCTTACCGCTGATCTTGAACGGGTAACCCGGAAATGGAGCCAATGCATCGAGCGCTGACGAGTTCGTATAAATCTGTAGCCCAAGTCCAATGACGACCGCCGTCAAAGCAGCGCCCAAAACAATCAAAGGCAAAATCGTGCGCTTGATCCCGATCGCTGGATCGATTCCGTGAACCGGAAACGGCGAATAGGCATCCATTTTCTTGTAGCCGGCTTCGCGCGCTTCATTACAAGCCGCGACCAGCGATTCTGGATCGTCAAACTGAGCCAGTAGGCCAATCAGTTTTGAATCAGCATCGTTATTTGTGTTTTCAGCCATCGTTATGTTTCAATCGTGCAAACTGCGTTTTTGAATGGTCAGTCGTCGTTTGGAAGTTTGGTTTAGTGATGTCCGTCGCGTGGCATGATGCCTTTGACTTCCGCCATCGCGATCACCGGCAAGAACCGACAAAACAGGAGGAACAGAGTCGAAAAGAGGCCGAAGCTACAAACGAGCATCCCAATGTCCACCCAGGTCGGAACGAAGTACGCCCAACTCGATGGAAGGAAGTCGCGACACAGCGACGTAATCGTGATCACAAAACGCTCGAACCACATGCCGATGTTCACAAAGATACAAACGATCACCATGAACCAAGTCGTTGTGCGGCACCACTTGATCCAGAACAATTGGGGGATCAATACGTTACAGGAGATCATGATCCAGTAGGCCCACGAGTAATTACCAAACGCTCTGTTCCAGAACGCATAACTCTCTACCTGAACGCCTGAGTACCAAGCGATAAAGAACTCGATGCCGTAAGCGGTTCCCACCATCAGGCCCGTGGCCATGATAATCTTGTTCATATTCTCAAGGTGACGCATCGTGATCAGTTTTTCCAAGCCGAACAATGCTCGGGCAGGAACCAACAACGTCACCACCATGGCAAAACCACTAAAGATCGCTCCAGCAACAAAGTAAGGCGGGAAGATCGTCGTGTGCCAACCCGGCAGCTGAGAGACCGCAAAGTCAAAACTAACGATCGTGTGAACCGAGAGAACCAGCGGTGTCGCTAGAGCTGCCAGCAACGTGTAAGCGATCTCGTAGCGGTGCCAGTTACGTGCTGAACCGGTCCAACCCAAAGAGAGCAAACCGTAAATGAATTTTCCAATGCGGCTCTTGGTGCGATCACGGAAGGTCGCGATATCGGGAACCATGCCCATGTACCAGAACAACAGCGACACTGTCGCGTAAGTCGAAACGGCGAACACGTCCCACAGCAGAGGGCTACGGAAGTTAGGCCACATCGCCAAGTGTT
>CAZDBE010000117.1:9956-14124 GCA_964503675.1 uncultured Pirellulaceae bacterium
GTTCAGTCGGAATCGGGAACAGCCAGTAAAACACCCAGACGCGTCCAATGTGAATGCCCGGGAACATGCCCGCACAAACAACGGCGAAAATGGTCATGGCTTCGGCAGCTCGGTTGATACTGGTTCGCCAGTTCTGACGGAAGAGAAACAGAATCGCCGAAATCAGCGTTCCGGCGTGACCGATACCGACCCAGAACACGAAGTTCACAATCGGCCAACCCCAGTAGGCAGGGTTATTATTGCCCCAAACACCGACGCCCGACATCAGCAGGTGATTCACCAGCCCGCCGAGGATCCCGAGCAGACTCATTGCCATCAGCAATAGAATCCACCAGATCTTGGGCGCTTTTTCTGCTTCCCAGAATCCGCACGCAGTCTCGGTGACGCCTTGGTAATCCAAGCCACCTAGAACCAGCGGCGTACGCTTCGAAGCGTCGTCGTACGTGTTGTCCAAACCATGGGGATCAACCGTCGTAGCCATTCTTGTTTCCGTCTAATTTAATCGTAAGTGTTTTGTTCGTCGTCTTTGATGTGCAATGTCTAATTCAAAATCAGGCTTTGCCGGCGGCTTCTTTTGACTCTTTTTTGTAGTCACGTGGCTTCGAATCGCGATCGTCGAAGTCAATCATCATCGGGTGAACGTTTCTCACCCGAGCCAGATAAACGGTACGCGGCCAGTTGTTCAACTCTTCGAGCATCGAATAGGCACGCGGACTGTTATGGGCCGCATGCACGTCGCTGCCGACGCGATGTAAATCGCCAAACGTAATCGCCTTCGTTGGACAAGCATCCTGACAAGCGGTTGTGATTTCGTTGTCGCCAATCTCGCGGTTCTCAGCCTTCGCCAGGATCTTGGTGTTCTGAATGCGCTGAACGCAGTAAGTACATTTCTCCATTACGCCGCGGCTGCGAATGGAAACTTCCGGATTCATCATCAAGTTCTGCAAGTTGCGATCTCCCGGTGGCAGCTTGTCAGCACCCGGGTACTTGAGGAATGTCTTGGCGTCGGAGTAATTGAAGAAATTAAAGCGACGCACTTTGTAAGGACAGTTGTTGCCGCAATAACGCGTACCGATACAGCGGTTGTAAACCATATCGTTCAAGCCTTCGCTGCTGTGAACGGTCGCTGCGACAGGACAAACAGTTTCGCAAGGAGCGTTTTCACAGTGGTGACAGGCCACCGGTTGGTGAACGATCATTTTGTCATCGCTCTCGGCCGCATCATCGTTGTAAAGGTTGTTGCCATAGTAGCGATCGATGCGAATCCAGTGCATCTCGCGGCCGCGGCGGACGTCATCACGCCCCACAACAGGCACGTTGTTCTCTGACTGGCAGGCGACCACGCATGAGTTACAGCCAATGCACTTGTTCAAGTCGATGGCCTTGCCCCACACGTTTGTGTGAGCAGGATTTTCCATCGTGTAGTCTTCACGTGTTCCTTTGGTGATGTCGAACAAGTGATGGTGCATATGGAACGCTTCAGGCCATCGCGCCTTGTGTCCGTGTCCATGCTCGTCCCCATGGCCGTGATCGTCACCGTGCTCACCTTCACCAGCGTGCGCGTGATCGTCATCATTCCCATGATTCTCTTTTTTGTCCTCAGTCGGAACTGCACCGCCTGGGTTGAAACTAACGTTGGTGACAACAGGAAGCGCCATTGATCTAACAGGCTTCTTTGGAGCTGAAGAGTGACTGTCTTCTCCAGCGTGATCGTCCGCACCTTTCAGCTTGAACGCATCAGGATGCTCTTTCACGAACCCTTCAAAACTGGCGTAACTGCCTTCGCGGATCAATCCACTACGATCGGTGTCCGTTTTGTCCTTGTTGCGGAACATACGTGACTGAATTTCATTTCGGCCAACAGGATCAATATCCCAAGGTTCCTGAATGATAGCCAACTTATAAACGCTGCCCGAACGAGTAACATTCTCTGCAGCCAAGCCACCGGCGAACGCCCAATTTTCAACCGAACGCAGCGGCGTAACATCGACACCAACCGGCTTCACGCCCAAATCCTTATCGCCGCCGACGCGTCCAGCACGCTGGCGACCGTAGCCGATCTCCAAACCTATCGAACCGTCGGCTTGACCGGGCTGAACGTGAACCGGCAAAACGATTTCGCCACCATTTAAGCTGAACGTGGCTTTAGTGTGCTGATGCAGCCCCAATGCCTTGGCCGTTTTAGGACTGACCAACGCCGCGTTGTCCCAAGTGATCTTCGACGCGAAATCTGGCAGCTCTTGCATCCACGCATTGTTTGCGAACTGACCATCGTACATCGATGCAGATGGCGTAAACACAAACTCCAGAGACTTCTCATCCCATGGCTTGGCCCAAGAATGCTCTCCTTGAAGTGCCGGCATGTCTTTGGCACTGACGTTGACTTCGGCCGCATCTTTGCCAGCGATGAAACCGTCGTGAACTGCTTGTTTCCAGTCGCTTTCCGAAAGACCGGATGTCGTTTTGACAATCGCTTGACCGTCAGTCTCCGATTCGCCCAGCAACATCGCCAGCGTTTCGATAACCGACCTACCGCCGAAGAGTGGATTGATCAGTGGTTGGCCCACTAGAATCGAACCGTCGTCTGCCACTCCATCTTTCCATGACTCCAGCGGATGAGCCAGATCGGCGACGCTTCCGCAAGCGACGCTAGTTTCGTTCTTATAGTGGGTGAAGTGGATCTTGTTCGGAATCGACTCAATCGCCTCTTCCAAGCCGAGTGCTTTCGGTGCTCCGTAAACCGGATTCCCACCGAGCACGACCAACGTGTCGATTTTGCCAGCCTTAGCGTCTCCGACTAGAGTCTGAATTGACTCGGCCGCTGTTGGGCGATCGGCGTCTGGCAGTTCGGAATAAGTCACGGTGTTGCCAACGTTGCCGAACTTCTTGTTGAGCGCGTGGACGGCGGCGTGAACTTCAGGAGGCTGCGACTCACCACAAACCAGCACGCTCTCGCCCGCGTTGGAAACTAGGTCATGAGCCATGCACTCCAACAATCGAGCGCGATAAGGCAGTTTAGTGTCGATTTGTTTTTCTTTTGTGCTGCCATCGACTGCCGCCACGAGCGATTTCAAAAACTCGCCGATTTTGCTCGACTGAACAGACAAGCGATGATCTGCGGCAGCACCGGTGACCGTATGCTGACTTTCGACCACGTACAAACGGTTCATGATCTGACCGTCGGCTTTGGCGGCAGCAGCATCAGCGTTACGAGATTTGGCAAACGCAACGGAATTACCCACGGCTGCCGGATCGACGCCCATGAAATCCGCGTCCAACGAAATGATCACTTTGGCTTTATCGAAATGATTGAGCGTGCGGACAGCTTTGCCAAACGCTTTCTTGGATCCGGCGCGAGCGTTGTCATCGTTGATCAGGCTGTAGTTATATAACTGACCTTTGAAATTCTTCTTCAGACGCAGCAGCGAAGGAGACATGCTGGTATCGGTGAGGATCGCCACTTTGGATTGATCGCTCAACTGGCCCTTGAGGCCATCCATGACTTGGTCAAACGAGGCGTCTTCCCAGAACGTGCGACGAGAATTCTCGCGCGTCTTGAGCATCGCTCCAGTGCGCAATCGATCCGGATCGTAAAACTCAAGCATGCGGGCTTGCGTGAACGCCGAAGAAGCACCGCCGCTGCGCGCGTGCTTGGGATTTCCATCAAGCTTGATCGGGCGACCATCGTAGTTAGTTGAGACGATCGGCTGAGCCACACCGCCAAGTTCGATCATCGAAGCGAACTTCTGCGGGATGCCGGGGATACGATCGACAGGGCGAAACGCAAACGGAGCAATCTTTTCTTCTTCGTATCGGCAACCGGCAGTGCTACCGAGTGCCAGCGACGCACCCATGATCTGCAACCAGCGCCGACGCGAAACACCATCACCATCAAAGTTCTCTGTGGCGGTCCCGAAGTCGCGATCGATGGCCTCGTTGAATTCAGGAGAGCCCTGAAAATGATCAAGGTCCAGACCGACGTTTTTAGAATGGGGTTTATTCATGGAATTTGAATGTCTAAATTTTAGTTGGCTGACCCGTGTTGGCCGGCCGTTTTTGTAGGGTTAATGCGAACGTCTTTGTTTGAAAGGAAACGTTCAACTAGCGGTGGCAGGTTGAGCAACTGATGTTGGGATTAATTTCGAGTTTCTCGGCCCATTCCTTGTGG
>CAZDBE010000117.1:14134-15693 GCA_964503675.1 uncultured Pirellulaceae bacterium
CCTCGGCTTCTTCGCTCTCCCAACTCATGTCCAACTGAGTCACCATTTGTGGATCGCGAATATGGGGTTCTGGATTGCGGTGACAATCCAAGCACCACTTCATCGAAAGCGTCTCAACCTGTTGAACGACCTCCATCTGATCGACCCGGCCGTGGCATGAAACGCAACTAACGCCACGAGCAATGTGGACACTGTGATTGAAGTAAGCGAAGTCAGGTAGGTCGTGGACTCGTTCCCAAAGAACCGACTTGTTTGATTCGAGCGATTTGCGAATTGGCTCAAGCGTTGATTTTTCAGGATGCACAACACCAAGATCACGACCGGCCTGCCAAGTGCCGTCGACCATTTCCCCAGTGACGCGGTTACCGCCATGGCAGTTACCGCAAGTCGCTGCTGGAGGAACGGCCGCGTGTCCGGCACGCTCCACTGTGTTGTGGCAGTAACGGCAATCCATCTTCAGCTGACCGGCGTGCAGTTTGTGGCTGAAGGGAACCGGTTGAGATGGACGGTGGCCGACGTTGATAATTTCCGGATGGGTTGCCGCAAACAGGCAGGTCGCGAGATAACCGGCAACTAGCAGGCCTCCCCCAATAACCATCAGCGTAAATTTGTTTACCCAAGTTGGGAAATGGAATTCTTGCATCGAAATGGGCTCTATTTGATAGAGTTGTGTCGCTTATTTGAGTTGAAAATCGATAGAAAGTTTCTATCGCTTATCTAAATTGGATTTGTTCGGTGATCTCAGCGGAAGCAAAATAGCGGAGAATTGACAATCGTCAAAACCCCAAACATCTTTAAAACTGGTCCGTCTTTCAGGAGGAAACTCAGCATTGGTGATGAAAGACTCCTCGCTCTCAAACAGTGTCGGTCGATATCCGCATTCTGACCAGTAACAAAGTGTCGCGACTGTAAACCTAGTCAGGAAAAAAACCGACCTGCGCTCAGCGCGCCGGTATTCTAAATTCGATTACCCAAAAATGAAAACCCATCAATGCCTTTCATTTTTCTAACCTGCCAGCAGCGCTACCCCACCCAACGGCGGTAGAACATGAATCTGAATTGGCCCCCACTCCTGCTGACATTTTGGAAGCAAAAAATAATGCTTGCTCACCTCCACCGCACACCGGCATGATGCCAACACAAGAAAGCGTTTAAAGGCTTCTATTGTCGCATTGAAGACGTTGCCTGTGGGGAGTCATTCTTTGCATAAGAACTCTTGGTAGGAAATCCGTCTCCCATCGGTGTAACAAGTTGGGAAATCTTCGCGCTTAGTTGCGGCTAAAAAGCAAAATCTGGACAAAATGTCGCACATATAATTGGTTCCATTTACGTCCGTCTATTGTCTGCAAAGAAACCTCAAGCATATGCCGATTACTCTAAAGGCGATTAATTCAGGGCTTAATTAAGCAATAGGTAGGTCGCCGATTTGCTTTTGCCTAGCGCCAAGTAGAGTGGATCTGATTTGCCAACGCCTTGCCGAAGCTTTGAGTATTTTCCTAACCCGACGCGTAAGCGAGGTGCTGACCGAAAAAATGCGGCTCCCCGCTCATGCGTCGACT
>CAZDBE010000118.1:0-2063 GCA_964503675.1 uncultured Pirellulaceae bacterium
ACGCAGGCACAGTCGTTCTAAATCATAATTTCGAGGGCGCCACGGGGGCTGTTCCAGGAAACCTCAGTGGAAGTGGTAGTTTGGGAACCGCAACAGCGGGTACCGTCACAGCAACAGGCGGTTTCATCAGTAATACTAGGCGTGCTTGGACTAGCGGTAGCAACGGAAGTAACAACAACATCACCACCGCGGCCGGTACCAGCTTCAACGATGTCGGTACACCTGCCGGCAACGTTCTCACTGCAACACTCGCGACACCCGCTGCGATCACTGGTGGTTTGGGCGCCGGGGAAACAACGACGGTTGATTTTAGCCTTGCAGGTTTCGGCACTAATAACGAGAACAGTTTTAAATACGCTCACATTATTGGTCTGAGCTCCACTGGCCTTGAGGTGTTTCAAATTCTTTGGCGTTCCGGCAGTGGCTCAGCAACCCGTGAAGGGTGGGCCCGCGAGTTTGGCGAGGACAATACTACTTTCAACGCTGGTGGAACATTGGACTCGGTCGACGGAACTCAGATCGTTGATAACGTGGCATTTGGCGTCAACGGCACGAGCACCGGTTCAAGACCTAGTGGAACGCTTGGTGTTAGTATCTTAATTGATGAGGATGGCTGGGATGCCGCGATCGTCCCTTCAGGTGGCGGGTCGACTCAGACTCCAGCAACAGATTTGACGATCACCAGTGGCGCGACCGATCTTGCCTCGATTGTATTCTTCTCATCTCAAAACGCAGTCAATGGTGGTCAAAACAATGGCCTGTGGGTTGACAACATTCTCGTTGAAGCAGACGTGCTGGCGGTTCCAGAACCTTCTGCGGCGGTAGTTATTCTGGGGCTTGCTATTGCTGGTGGCCTTAGGCGGCGACGATAGTTTGTTCCAATGCTGTGATCCTGGATAGGTTGGAGTTCGATGAATCCAGCTTAAGGGGCGTGGTTGCATTGCAAAACGTCTTGCTGTTTTGATGCGTCTGTCTGTTTAGTTTTTCCGGTTCTTCGTGACTCACTACCAAATTAGCGCTGCCGAGGTTGGTGCCACCTATTTCCCCTAAGGAATATTCCAATGAATTTTTCAAGATTCGCTTTGGTTGTTTTATCGTGTTTCAGCTGCTCGTTAGCTACGGCTCAAACAACCGTCTTTGATCATAACTTCGAGAATGGTACGCCTGGTGACCTATCCGCCGCGGGAGCTCTGGGTACGCCTGCTGCCGGAACAGTGTCTGCGACCGGCGGCTTTGTCAGTACGACTCGCCCCGCTTGGACCACCGGAAGTAACGGGATGAACAATCCGATTACAACCATTGCAGATGGCAGCTTCAATGACCTAGGGACCATGGGCGGAAATGTTCTGACTGCGACACTCAGCGAGCCCGCTGCGGTAGCTGGCAACTTAGAGACTGGGGAGTCAACGACGGTCAGCTTCAACCTCGCGTCATTCGGCACCAATAATCCGACCAGTTTTAAATACGCGCATATCACTGGCTTGAGTTCCACTGGCGCTGAGGTCTTTCAGATCCTGTGGCGAGCGGGAAGTCAATCTCAGACACGCGAAGTCTATGCTCGTGAACTTGGACAGGACAACACCACGTTCGTTGGGCAGACGGTGGTAGACCCAGAAACAGGTGAGGAAACGATCGTCGGAGCATTCTCTTCTGTTGATGGAACGAGAGTTCTGACCGGGGTTAACTTCAACATTAGTAGCATAAACAACGATGCAGCCCCCAGCGGCCAAGTAATGGTAACCGTAACCTTCGACAGTGCTGGATGGGGGGCCGCAGCTGCTCCTACGGCCGGGGGAACGAATGCCAATACAGATGGAGAAACTCCTGCAAGCGGCTTGGCGATTGCCAGCGGTGCGACCGACCTAGCGTCGATCGTCTTCTTCGCGTCTCAGAACGAAATCAATGGTGGTCAGAACAATGGCGTATGGATTGATAATCTTTTGGTTCAGACAGACCGAACCGTTGAGTCGACTGTGTTGAAGGGAGATGTTAACTTGGACGGAGCTATCAATTTCGACGATATCCCAGCATTCATTTTGGTTTTGCAATCAGGTGTTTTCCAA
>CAZDBE010000118.1:2073-15691 GCA_964503675.1 uncultured Pirellulaceae bacterium
CCGATTGCAGTACTAATGTTGACTTCGGAGATATCCCAGCGTTCATTACAATTTTGCAAAGCCAGTAAATTAAGTCAGTCTCGACAAAGCAAAGGCTCTTCGGTTAGCTGCAGACATGTCAAGTGTTTCTTGGCATTCTGCGGTCGAACGGATGAGCCGATTTTTTATGGCTGGAGGAGGCGAGTTTGGATAGGTTCGGCTCATCGTCGCGCGTCAGCGGGCCGGGCAAATCTGCGAGAGCTAATTCATTATCAGCAGCTGAACAAATCCATCGATATCAGAAAAATCGACTCGCCCGTCTTTTGATTTGAAAGTTTCAATTTCGATAATTTTTGCAAATTGAGCTGCGGCGTAAGATCCTCTGGATGTGAAATTTAACCACTTCTAACGAGACATAGTAATTTTAGTAACTACAAATTCGAAAGGTTGAAAATGCGAATAATCTTTTTTGGTGCCGTCCTAACGGCCATCGTGTTTGCCCTTGGTGCTGATCAACTAGATGCCCAAGTGCAAAAACAAGCTCAGGCCGTTAATAGCCTGTCGCACAACATTGGAAACAACAATCCTCCGTTCTCTCCGTTTTTCGCTGAGGCCACTGGTTCAGACGGGACCATTTACAGCTTCGCAGCAGCAGGAGGACTGGCCGGTGATCTTGTTTCAGGTGCCGGTGATACAACCAATGTTTCAGGCACGCTTACAATTGTTGGGAACTCAAACGCAGGCACCAACTTCAATGATGGCAATCGCTTGCCCAAAGGAATCACGCTCACGTACGACTTGAGTTTTTCGATTTCCACTGGCGATGGTTTATTGGTGACCTCTGCTGGAAACACTGGCAACGGCATTGCTCCGGGGGCTTTACCGTCGAGTGAATTTGTCCCCGGCGAGTCTATTGAGTTTTCGGCTGCCACAATCAGCAACGTAGCGTTTAGCGGCACGCCGACTGATCCGGGGGTAACGTTTACACCGGGTACCGTTACGGGAGTTGGCCTGTCTCAGTTTCGTTCCAATAACTTCGGGGAAGGTACCGAGGGCGCCCTTCTCGACAATGGAACTGACACGATTGGATTTGGTGTCTCGATCGGTACTGTTGCCAGTGGAAGGATAATGAACAATGGCTTCACTGCAGCAGCTCGATTTCCTGCAATGTTGATGGATGGGCCAATCACGCTGACCAATGATGCAGCAACCGGATCCTTCAACATCAAGGGCCTTGAGTTTACAACTTTTCTGGACTACCAGTTCACGTCTCCAACTTCTGGTTCGAATGTGGCGTTGACTGATTTTTCTCACAACATCAATCCCGGTCCTTTCTCTCCTTTCTTTACTGAGGCCACTGATTCAACCGGAACCGTTGTAAACTTCACTGCGGAAAAAGGATTGGTCGGTTCAATCGTTGCCGGTGCCGCCGATACTACCACCGTTAGCGGTACAGTTGACATCGTGGGCACAGCGACGGCCGCGAGCAACTTCTCCAACGGAAACCAGCTTCCTGAGGGCGTGACATTGTCATATGACCTGAACTTCACGATCAGCTCACCAGATGGACTGCTGACAACATCAGGCGGCAATACTGGAAACGGCATTGGAGTTGGCTCCGCCCAATTCGAAGCAACCGATAATGGCGAGCGACTGGTTTTTTCTCCGGCGACCATTTCAAACATCACCTTCTCAGGAACTCCAACTGATGGAAGCTCTTTCGTGCCTGGTACCGTGAGCGATGTCGCGTTGACGAACTTCCGCTCAACTAATTTTCCCGAAGCGACAACTGGCGCCGTTCTAAGTGATGGCGTGGATTCAGTTGGGTTTGGACAATCCACGGGAAGTGTCGCAAGTAACATTCCTATCAACAATAGTTTCGCCGCCAACGCGCGGTTCCCGGGATTCTCGTTGCTGACCAATCCGGTGACATTGACTGCTGACACGGGAGCCTTCAACCTGAAAGGTTTTGAACTGGCGACGATCTTCACTTACACCATTGGTGGTGCATTGAAGGGAGATTGCGACATGGACGGAGATATCGACTTTGATGATATTCCAGCGTTCATCACAATCTTGCAAAGTGGTATTTTCGTGCCAGAAGCAGATTGCGATTGCAGCACCCAAGTAGACTTCGGGGATATCCCGGCGTTCATTACAATTTTGCAAAGTCAGTAATCTAAGTCAGTCAATAAAACTGTCGCGACAAAACAACGGCTCTTCGGTTTGTCGCAGATATGTCAAGTATTACTTGGCATTCTGCGACCGAACGAACGAGCCGTTTTTTATTTGGCTGGAGTAGGCGAGATCGATTGGGTTGAGGTCACGGTTAAACTGCAGCGTGTAGAGAGCAATTCAGCGTGAGCTGCTAGTTCGATATCAGTAGCTGGACAAAACCATCGATGTCGGCGAAATCAACTTGGCCATCTTTGTTGATGTCCGCGCTCGGCTCATAGCTGCCTGAAATCAATATTTGGATGAATGGATCAATGTCAAAGAAATTCACTGCTCCGCTTAGGTCAACGTCGCCAAGTAGGAACGCCGCTGAATTGAATCTTAGTGAGACTCTATCGTCAGCGTAAATCAATTCGGAATCAACGCAGATTCCATTGTCGATCAACTCGAAATCAGCGAATGTACCAATTCTTTCACCGGTCAGCAGTAGATCTACAATGTCGCCGGCAGCTGGTAAATAGTCCTCCATAAGTTCAATTTGAACGGAACCGTCAACTTCGCTGACACCAGAAACGATCAGCCGGTCGCTTGCTCCAACACCGCCGATCTGCATCGAGACGCAAGCAGATTCAGAGAGAGTCAAATCGCCTTCGATAGTTAGAATTGCCTGCGGTCCAGAGTCTGTGAGTAATGATTCGGTAAACAGTAGTTCGACTTCCGCACCAGTGATATGTGTATGGCCGCTGGTTTGATTCGCATTCCAACCGTATAGCCTCAACTCTAATTCATTGCTTGTGCTCAACCCGCTGGTTGTGACGACTTCTAGACGAGCGGGGCTCGTATCGTTCACGGTTGTTTGGGCCAATATAGAACCAGAGTCGAAGCCATCGAGATTTGACAGGATTCCGTAACTGCGAGGCGAATTAGTACCGTTACGAAAAAAATCAAATCCACCGGACACGAGTTCTACCGCCAAACCAACTGCAGGTTTTACCTTCAAGCTTATGTAGTCGTCTCCACCGATCGCCCCGTCAATTTGGCCGGCGGTCGACCAGTTGTTCACGTTAAACTCGGCGGGGAAATCATTGAAGCCTCGATCAAAGAGTGTCGATCCGGTGGAAATCCCATAGTCCAATGAAATCGTGGCTTGAGGAATACATCCTAATAGGGGCGTGTAGAAGTCGTCTTTGGCTGATCGATCGTCAATCAGAGAAAAATCAACGGCGAAATCGAACAGTCCCGTTTCAGGAACAACTAGATCGCTCGCTGGATTGCTTGGCGAGATCTTGCCGCTGCAATTTACTTTTCCAGAAACTGCGCCGTTACCTTCAAGCAGTCCTCCGTCGGCAACTTCAATCCAACGTGCTGTTTCAATTTCTGCATCGATCAATTGCAGCGCACCGTTACTGCCGATGCGAATTTCGTTGCGGACCGAAACGTTTGCCTGAGGCCAGACCTGCAGGGTTTGATGGCTCAATGTCCCATCGATTTCAAGGCCCAACAGCGCGACATCGGTCTTGGCACTTGTAGTATTGGGTTGAGGGCCTTCATGGACCAGTCTCGCCGACCAAGTTTCGCTAGGTGTTCCGACCTCTGTACTGTTTGGCTCGTCAGTTACCGACCAGTTCGCAGTATCAGTCAACAGTCCTGTATTCGGTCCGATCCAATCGCGAAATTGAACCGCGTACGCGTCAGGTTGAGCGGCTCCTTCAGCGAACGCAATTGCTTGCAATTCGTTGCGGATTTCGTCAAACAGTGGATCTTGAAGATTTAGAGGAGCATCTTCGTTAGGGTCAATGTCGATTCGGTAAAGTTCTTGGCTGCCGTTATCGAATTGAATTAGCTTGTAGTCCTGTTCTACGATCGCCCAGTTCGCTTTCGTATAACCTAGATTGCTATTCTCAAAATTCTCGAATAGCAAGTGTTCTCGGTATCTCTGGCCGGGTATCCCAAGCAAAGTTGGCAGCAACGAAACTCCATCGGTTCCGACTCGAGCCTGTGTGCCGGCGATTTCTGCGGCTGTGGCCAAAAAATCTGATAGGTCGTTGATTACTTCTGTACTGGTTCCAGCTTGTATTTGGCCGGGCCAACAAGCGATCGCCGGCATACGAATCCCACCCTCATAAAGATCTCTTTTTCCGCCTCTCAGGCCGCCAGAAATCGGCTGGCTCTCCGTCGCTGCGGCACCCAAACCATCTTCGGGCGTGGATCCATTGTCGGACGTAAAGAAAATGATGGTGTTGTTCAAAACTGAATCAGAGGTGTCGCCATCGAAATTAGGATCCTCCAATCTCGCCACAACCGCGCCGATTGACGCGTCCATTCTGGATATCATGGCGGCGTGCCGTTGTTCTTTGGAACTTAAGTTGCCATTGTTTGCGTACTGAGCGATACCAGCGGGGAAAATTTCTTGGCCAGACAGGTCGTTAAGCGGTGGCGTCGTTTGGATCTGCTCCAAATCAAAATGGGGGATCGTAAAATTGACTTGCAAGTAGAACGGTTCCGGTCCGGCGGCCAGGTCGCGAATTAGTTCTTCGCTACGTCGTTGAACCAAATCGTGAGTGTACTCCGGCGTGCCGCCTGTGCCTCCATCGTTGGCCAACAAGGTGGTTGGACCAGAGAGCTGATTCGATTCCCAAATGTGACTGTAGAAGTAGTCGTGGGCCGCACCATGGTTCAGATAGCCGTAAAAAAAATCATATCCCTGAAGAGCAGGAAGAGATTCCTGATCATTGATTGAGGGGACTGGATCCGGACCGTTGATGTCACGGCTCCCCGTCGCTCCCCAGCCCCATTTGCCAACTATCGCGTTTCGATATCCGGCAACACCTAGGATTTCGGCAACGGTAACATCCTGTGCTCGCAAGCCCGCCCCAATGTTGCCGTTACGATCGTTGGCTGAGTGCCCGCTGTGAAAGCCAGTCAACAGGTTTGCGCGACTGGGCGAGCAAACTGTCGCCGCATAGGAGCGGTTTAGCCTCATCCCGCCCATTGCTAGTGCGTCAATATTTGGGGTTTCAATATGGGTTGCCGGGTTGGTGAATCCAACCGAACCCCAACCCAGATCATCTGCGAATAGGTGTACGATGTTTGGCCGGTCAACTTGCGCTTCAGTTTCTACTGTCCAAAAAAAGAGCAAATGAATGACGCAAATGGATTTGAAGACTTTTAGTAGGAAGGGCATGAGAATCGCCGCAGTTAGTTTAAGGGTAGGGGAGGACCTTGTGTCGCGTATTGATGACGCTCCTGTTGCTCCAATTGTAAGTCAAACCGGATGGTCGGCGGCTTCAATTGTGTCGGAATCGTCTGATCTCCGAGAAGTAGCAAGTTCGCAACACACGTTGATCCTAGAATAACTGAATCCCTGTTGTCGAGACACTCCGACAGTATCGATCCAATGCGATTCGCAAGAATGATCTAATTCATCTGTTCAAAAGACATACTGCTGCCCAGAGACCCGTGAACTTTGTCGCAACACAATAAGTGTGCCTTCGTTCAAATCGCTATTCTGTGGTAGTAGAGTAACGTCTAAACTTCTTGAAAGCCCATCGTGCCTCGAGACGAAACACATGAATCTTGAACCCATTTCGCAGAAGAAATCAACCGGCTGTGGCGGCAAGGTCTTTGGGGCAATCTTCGGCGGCATCTTTTTCCTAGCAGGGGCATTCTTTCTTTGGATGACTGTCCTCAATCCCCATTTTCGCACGCAAGGTTCTGGCGACTGGTTGGAGACGCCGTGCACTATTGTCACCAGTGAATTGGACATCGATCATGACAGCGACGGGACAACTTATCGACCTCGAATAGAATTTGAATACACCGTCGGGAAACTTCCCTACACGGCTGACGAATACGATTTCACTGAATTGAACCAATCAAAGGCTAGGTGCAAGGAAATTATTGCCGCCAACCCTGTTGGAAAGGAGGTCAGCTGTTTTGTGGATCCGGACAACCACGATACGGCTGTCATTGTGCGCGCGTATGATTTCTCATGGGTAGGATTTATCCTGCCAATGGTCTTCATTTTCGTAGGACTGGTAATCGGTTTAGGGTCAGTTTTCTTTAAAGGAAAGAATTCACATTCAATATCCGGTTCGGCAAAATCTTCTGCAGACGTTGAGCAGTCGTATTTGTCGGTCTCAAGTTTTTCACGTGACCGATCAACTGTTGGTTCGTCATCACATCCCGCTGATATCGAGGACAACAACTGGGATGTGCCCAAGACCCTCAAGCCGTCTCAGCGTCGCACAACGACGTTCATCCTGACTTTGTTATTCACGTTGTTTTGGAATGGCATCGTTAGCATCTTTATTCACACCATCTTCAAAGAGGGGCTTAACGGATTTGATTTCTTTGGCGTCTTATTCATGATCCCGTTTGTGTTGGTTGGAATCGGGCTAATTGGAGGCGCCATTTACACGTTGGCGGCAATTTTCAATCCCAAAGTGGAACTGGCACTCTCCACTGGAGCGATCGAACGCGGAGGAACGTTTGACGTGGCGTGGCAATTGTCCGGTAGAACATCCGCGGTCACCGCGCTAAAAGTCACCGTTGAGGGCGAAGAATCGGCGACTTATCAGCGTGGGACCGACACGATCACTGCGACAAATACATTCTGTTCTATACCAATCGCTGAAGTCACCGAGTCGCAAGACATAGAATTTGGAAGTGTATCTGCGACAATACCGGCAGACACAATGCACACGTTCTCCGCCGATCGAAATAAGATTTCATGGAAAATCACCGTCGTCGGAGACATTCCCTATTGGCCGAACATTAAAGAAACTTACGAATTCCGAGTCAAACCATGATCAAGATTGAGCTTGTAAAACACGAGGCGAATTTCGTTCCTGCGGAAAGGATCGCCGGAATGGTATCTTGGTCCGAGGCCGAAGGCACTTCGCTGGAGGTGCGACTGATTTGGTACACGGTGGGAAAAGGGGACCGCGACTTTGGACTCGTGGCAACCCATCAAGTGTCGTCTTTCGAATCATCAGGAAAAGAGGATTTCGAATTTGCAGCACCGACACGGCCGCAGAGTTTCTCCGGGAAGCACATTTCGCTGCAGTGGGCGATTGAGGCGATCATTTTCCCAAGTCAAACTTCTCAGCGCGCTGACTTAACGATTTCAAACAACGGTAAGGAAATCGTTCTAGGATCTTTGTCTGAATCGGAGTTGTGATGAGCCAAAGTGAAACGAGCGCTTCGAAATGCGTCTCAGCCAAAGATAATCCGTTCATGGTTCAACGGACCGATGCGATTCGATTTGATTTTCGAGAAACGGATTTCAGCAGTGTAGAAGCGTTCGCCCATCACGTTGAAACGTACAAGTTTCGGGGCGCAATTCTCGGCCGTCATGGTCGGGGCAAAACAACCCTGCTATGCGATCTGAATTCTCACTTCTGCGAACAAGACGTTGATTCCGAGTTGGTCTTTTTGCCTAGGGAAACACAGCTGCATCAGGACGCAGTCGCAGACTTAGTTCGACGTGGTGAGGACGGCGCGATTGTTTTGGTTGACGGACTTGAACGTCTCTCCTTCCTTCGACGCCAACGCCTGATCACCCACTCGAGATCTTTTGCGGGCTTTATCGCCACGACTCACCGGTCGGGTCGCCTTCGCACACTTATTCGGTGTCGCACTTCGCAGCGCACCTTAATGGCAGTGCTGGATTCACTTGATTTGAACCGACCGAAAATTGCTAGACCTGCACTAGCCTTGCTGTCAAAGCGCAAGGGAAACGTCCGATTGGTCTTAAGAGACTTGTACGACCAATATGCTGACGGGCATATCGCCTGAAAATGACAAGATTGGCGACTCGGGCGGTTTACGAATCGAACGAAAAGCAATCGGGGATCAGCGATTCGATTGATCGCACGGAACGCTGCTGGGGATCGTTTGCGTCCACACAAATTACTGTGATGTCTTTCCCAAACTCGTGGATAAACTGGCGGCACGCACCGCACGGCATTGCTAGTGGAACTGCAGCGACAGCCACGGCAACGATATTCTGTTGCCCCGCCGCGACGGAACTGCAAATTGCAGTGCGCTCAGCACAAATGCATAGCCCGTAAGAAGAATTTTCGACATTGCAACCGCTAAACACTGTTTGCTCTGATGTCAAAACGGCCGCCCCGACCAGAAATTCTGAATAGGGTGCGTAGGCATTTTGTCGTGCCGAAACGGCACGTTCAATCAAATCGTCTATCTGTTGTTGGTCGAGTACATGAGAAGGCATTGGGGCACCTAGTATCGTTCTTTGGGAGTTTTAATCGTTCTTTCGACTAGATTGTTTCGACAATCAACTGCGGGGGCGCAATGGTTTGGTCATCGATGGTTACTGCCGCCCGAATCAGTTCCGCTGCGTAGTTCTTAGCGTCGCCCTCGCAGAACAGGCGAGCAATCGTGTCGCCCTCTTTTACCTCTTCGCCGATCGACACCAGAAATTCGATGCCACAACTTGGGTTGATTTCGTCTTCCATCTTTTTGCGACCGCCCCCCATTTCGATCATCGCCAATCCCAGTCGGTCGGTGCTAATGCGCGACACGTATCCGCTAGCTGTTGCCGTGACGGCCATTTCAAACTCACGCCGACGCGCTTCGTCTAGATCACCGCCGTGCCCCTTGACCATTTCGCGTAGTTTTGCGAGCGCCTCTCCGGAATCAATCCGACTGTTCAACATTTTTAATGCTTCGTCCATTGATTCACATCGGCCAGATATCACCAGTAGTCGACCTGCCAAGTGCAGCGTCAATTCCGTCACATCGTCAGGCGCTTCCCCCTTGAGTAAATCGACGCATTCGTCGATCTCCACCGAATTGCCAATCATCTTTCCCAGCGGCTGGTTCATGTCTGTAATCACAGCCTCGATTTTGACACCCAACTGCGATCCGACAGATACCAGCGATTTGGCCAATTCGCGGGCGGAAGCGAGCGTTTTCATAAACGCGCCGGTTCCCCATTTGACATCTAACACGAGGCAATCGATGCCCTCGGCGATTTTCTTTGACAGAATACTGGCGGTGATCAAAGGGATCGACTCGACAGTTCCTGTCACATCCCGAAGCGCGTACAATTTGCGATCGGCAGGAGCAATACTGTCTGTCGCCGAAGCGATGGAACAGGCGCTAAAGTTGACGATGCTGCGAAACTCATCTGCCGAAATCTCGGTTCGGTAACCGACGATCGACTCCAATTTGTCCAGAGTTCCGCCGGTCGTGCCTAGCCCGCGTCCCGAGATCATCGGTACCTCGACACCACAGCACGCCAGCAGCGGAGCCAGCGCGATCGAGGTCTTGTCGCCGATGCCGCCGGTAGAATGCTTGTCGACCGAGGGCTTAGATCCGGACCACTCAAGCGTCTCGCCAGAGTTAATCATCGCTTTGGTAAGTGCCGTTGTCTCGTCAGGCGTCATGCCTTTAAAAAACACGGCCATCGCAAAAGCAGACATTTGATAGTCGGGGACTTCGCCTGAAGTAAAGCCTTGAATCAGTTCATCGATCTGTTGATTGGTTAGCTCCAAACCGTTTCGTTTGTCTCGAATAAGTTGTGCTGCGTTCATATATTCTTAGGTTTATATGTAGTCGTATTTCAATTCGCTAAATGTGACGCTTTTCGCCACTGTTGTCACCTGCAGGCTTCGCTCATGCTAGCAGATTCTCAATTGCGGTGGGCCAATCAGTCTTCTAGTATCCCGACGAAGTTGTAGAAGCAAATTTTAGAAGAGCAGTGGAAGACTGATGAAACACGAAGACAAACAAATTTTCGGCATCCGAGGCCACATGAAGTCGGGAACCAACTGGCTTTGCAAGCTACTGAATCTGCATCCTGAAATCTCAAGCTCAGGCGAGTATCACTGGGAAAGTTACTTCCGCACCTATCTTCACAATCGCAAAGTGTTTCGCAACCTCGACGAGATCGAACTTGAATCGGCGACGATCCGTAAGGAGCTACAACAACTGGCCAAGCGAACAATGTTCAAGCTTTCCGATTCCGATGCGAAATTCGTTGGTGACAGGACACCGACTACGATTCATCCGGTCGTATTTAAAGACGCGGCTTACCTGTGTATGATGCGCGACATCCGCGATATCGTCGTCAGCAAGGTCTTTCACTTTTTGAACTCGCCACGCGTGATGGCCAATTACAACATGGCGGTCGAAGTCGCTGGGCTCAAGCCACAGTTCGACAAGGATCCTTGGTTCTTTCACAAGCATCCCCAAAAACTATTGGCCAGTGAGCGATTTGTGCGAACGACCTGCAAGACGTGGCGACAGACGATCAAGTCTAACCAAAACACGGCTAAGAATCACAAAACGATTCGCGTCAGCTTTATCAAGTACGAAGACCTGCACAAGGATTTAAACAAGTCGCTGAACAACGCCGTCAAATTCATCGGAGCCGATCCTGCTTTGATGCCGCCGATTCCACGTTACCTTCGTCCTGGCCATCGGGACGAGAATCCAAACAAATTCAATCGCAAGGGACAGGTCGGCGATTGGAAAAACTACATGACGCCGTCCGCTAAAAGATGGATCAATGAGGAATGTGGCAGCCTCATGCTGGACCTCGGCTACATCGATTCACTCAATTGGAAATTCGTCGACGTTTCCAAGCAGAAGCCGAATCAGAACAATCAGCCAGCTCCGCAAAAGAGACATGCTGCGTAGAAATTGATGGGCCGATAGCGATACAACCCCGAGTCGCAATAGGAAATTGCATGGACAATCGCAAACCGTTCGTTGTACCGGCTTTAGCCGGCATACTTCTATTCCGCCTAAAGGCGGTACAACAAACGGCGCACACCACTTGATGCAATTTCCTATCACACTTCGGGTTTGAATTGAGAATCGCTATGATCCAAATCGCCCACTCACCACGCCAATGACTCTAACTCTTCCCATCGAGTCATAGCCTTGGCTAAACTTGCCTCGTAATCCGACAGTTGCTTTTGCACTTCCGCGATCTTCTCCCCGGCTACCTTGAAGAACTCGGGATCGGCCATGTCTTTGTGGATGGCGGCAATCTGTTGTTCAAGCTCGTCAATCTCCGTTGGCAATTTTTCCAACTCGAGACGTTCCTTGTACTTCAACTTACGTGGCGTATCACCGTTGCTCTCGTCTTTGGATCTAGACTTTGGCTCCGCCTTGGGTGGTTTGATCTCAGCTTTGGCAACCGTTGAACCCCCAGTCTGACGAACCCAATCATCGTAACCGCCAACGTACTCGTTGATCCCTTCGGCTTCGAAGACGATCGTGCTGGTTACGACATTGTTTAGGAATTCACGATCGTGGCTGACCATTAGGATCGTTCCTTTAAACTCCATCAGCTTCTCCTCCAGCAACTCAAGCGTTTCGGAATCAAGATCATTGGTCGGCTCATCCAGCACGATGACATTCGCAGGTCGGGCGAATAGCTTGGCCAATAGAATTCTGTTCCGCTCACCGCCGGAAAGAAATTTCACTGGCGTTCTAGAACGTTCTGGTTCGAACAGAAAGTCTTGCAAGTATCCCAGCACATGTTTGTTGCGGCCGTTGATCTCGATTTGGTCGCTGCCACCGCCAACGTTATCTAAAACCGTTTTTTCTTCGTCCAACTGCTCACGAAGCTGGTCAAAGTAGGCGACCTCAACGTTAGTACCAATACGAATAGAACCACTGGTGGGTTCCAATTTACCCAGCAAACACTTCAACAGCGTCGATTTCCCCGCTCCGTTGCGGCCGATGATGCCAACCTTGTCTCCACGCATGATAGTGGTGGAGAAATCCTCAAACACGCTATGGTCGGGCCATGAGAACGATGCTTCCTTGCATTCCGCGACCAAGGCACCGCTGCGCTGAGCCTCTTGAATCTGGATGCGCGAGGTGCCTGTTTTCTTTTGACGTTGTTGACGCTCTTCACGCATCGCTTTGAGGGCCCGGACGCGGCCCTCATTTCGAGTCCGACGTGCCTTGATGCCTTTGCGAATCCAAACTTCTTCTTCGGCCAGTTTTTTGTCGAACAGCGCGTTCTGTTTCTCCTCGGTGGCAATCGCTTGTTCCTTTCGTTGGAGGAACGTCGTGTAGTCGCACGTCCAGTCAAACATGCGCCCCAGTTCGATTTCCAGAATGCGGTTAGCCATCGACCGGAGAAAGGCACGGTCGTGCGTTACAAACATAATCGCAAAACGGCTCTTCTGTAGAAAAGTCTCCAGCCACTTAATAGCTTCGATGTCTAGATGATTGGTCGGTTCATCCAACAGTAGCAGATCCGGTTCGGTCACCAACGCTTTGGCCAGCAACACCCGCCGCTTCATCCCCGAAGACAGACTCTCAAATCGTGTTGTAGGCTCCAGCTCCATGCGCGAGAGAATTTGCTCGACCTGAATCTCGATCTGCCAATCTTCCAACGGTTCGTCCGATGATTCTTCGGAGGATTCGGCAAGTCCTTGGGCGACGATTTCCTGAATCTCGCCGGTTGTATCCTGCGGAACTTCCTGAGACAAAATGGCGACGCGCGTCGACGGAGAAAACGTGATCGAGCCAGCGTCGGGCTCGACCGTACCGCACAACATCTTCATCAGCGTGGTTTTGCCAGCGCCGTTACGTCCCAGCAGGCCGATCCGTTGGCCGGGCTCAATGCGAAAGGAGACATTCTCGAATAGAGCAGGACCACGAAAACGGATGGCGAGTTCTGAAATGGTGACCAGAGACATGGCGACTGGAGTTTTGGGTGACTATTGGCAGAATTGGAAAGGGGATACGATAGATCAAAACCCGGATCGAAAATAGGCGGTCCTTTGAGATGTTGTCGATTGGAATTTGAGTTTTTCACAGGAACGGACATGGCCGAGGGGAAGGAAATTGGCATCATTTCGGACACGCATGGCTTTCTTGACCCGCGCGTGTTCGAGGCGTTTGATAACTGCGACGAGATCTGGCATGCTGGTGATTTTGGTGACGTAGAAATTTGCCAGCAGTTGGCAGACTTCAAACCATTCCGTGGTGTCTACGGGAACATTGACGGGGCCGATGTGCGACTAAAACATCCGGAAGTTGAGCGATTCGAAATCGATGGCGTGGATATCTTGATGATCCATATTGGGGGGAGGCCTGGTCGGTACTCCACCAAGGCGAGGAACCTGTTGAACGAGTCCAGCCCCGATGTGCTGGTGACAGGCCATTCACATGTGTTGCAGGTGGAGCGAGACAAAAGTTACAACAATATGCGGTTCGTCAATCCGGGGGCTGCCGGACATGAGGGCGCTCACGTGATGCGGACGTTGTTGAAGGCACAAATTGTTGACGGCGAGATGAAAAATCTGCGACTGATCGAACTGGGGCCTCGTGGACGGCGAGAAAAAGCTGTTAATGCTTAGTATTTCCAAACACTGTGCTCTTGGCCAGTTGCTGTTTGGGGTAGACCACCGGTAAATGTTTGAGACAATCACTGGTTAACCCAACCCATTACGTGGAGCCGACTGCG
>CAZDBE010000119.1:0-15387 GCA_964503675.1 uncultured Pirellulaceae bacterium
TTGTTTCTTACTGGTTGGTTTTTCGATACAGTGGCAGCAATCGGTGCCGCACTTCTAGGGATAACAAGTTCATTGTCGTCACATACAAACGACCACCGTAAGCTCCCCAGCGATCAGGAACAGGTTCGTACGGGTGCCAGCTTCCAGAGAGCTCCCCTTTTCTCTCTTGCGTCTTGATCAACATCGGCCGGAGGGCGCTATTCCATTGATTCCATTGTTCGCCGCCGACATGTTTTAGCACCTGAGTCGCGTAGTACCAATAATAGGTGTCGCGTGTTTTCCGCGTGGTCATGTTTGGCAGCTGCTGCATCAGAAGATAATCAGTCCCTTGCAGCAGACGCGGATCATTTTTGTCCCAACCACTATAAATTCGCATCAAAAGTCCCACTGAAGTCATCGATGGCGATGCCTTGATTCCCTGCACGCGCGAAACGCCCTGCGAGTTTACAGCGTAAGGGTTGTAGCGAAACGTTGATTGATTATTGGGATCTGCAGCAATATCCAGCCATCCGGTCAGACGCTGCTTCATTCCCTCATCAACTCGCAGGTCGGCCAGTTGAGCACTTTGAATCGCCATCATCATCCAGCCCGATACCGATGTGTCGGTGGATTGTTTCTTCGGCGATGCGAAGTAACGCCAACCTCCTTTTGACGAATGCTGCGTCAGTGCAAGAAAGTCAATTGCTTTTTGCGCTGGACCTTTGAGTGCCGGATCTTGCGTCATTCCGTAAGCCTCCGTCAACGCTAATGTGGCGATGCCATGGCTATACATTCGGCAAGCTTCATCAGATCGTTTGTCGGATTCTAAATACAATCCTCCATCGGTAGTCTGGTGTTTCACCAACCAGTCGATTGCTTGTTTCAACTGTCCCGCGTATCGGTATTCACGGTGATTGTAGCCGCCACCCTGAAACGCCAGCAGCACTAGTCCCGTCGCGGCCGTGTCACTATTGAGCTGACGTTTTGACAATGGGTGTTCGGTATCGAAACCAGCAAGCGCCCAACTACCATCCGGCTTCTGGTTCCGAGCAAGAAACTCAAGCCCTAGGTGAATTGCGGCCTCGGTTGATGGTTCAGCAATGTCTTTGATGGCTGATGGACTGCGTTGGCGGAAGGCTTCCTTAGCAAGCACGACGTCAGGTGAGACCGCCAACATACCGCCAAAGTCGCGCCGTTCGAACTTTTGCTCAACGGTAGGCTGAATCTGCAGACTGGTTTGCGATGATGGACGGGAATTAGATCCAGCTTGCAGGTCTCGTTTTATACCAAGACCCGCTGGACCTATATCGGCTTCCAAGTCCAACCTAAAATCAGCCGGTCGGACAAGGCGGTCAGTTCGCACATCCTCAATCGCCGCAATCTCTTTCATCGGCGCGCTTGCTGATGAAGCTGGACCAGCATCGGCCGACGGCGAAGCCATATCGGCGAGACTGCTAATGCTAGGAGTGAGTTGCGAACGCGCTTCGTTGCGTTGAGGAATCGATCGGATTAATTCCGCCAGTTGATCATTTGCGTTTGGCGTTGGCTGTTCGCTCGGTGCTGGCTTGCTAGGTTGAATCAGCGGTAGAGAAGCGGCGGCGGTCATCATCAATTTTGTTGCGGCTGTCGCGAGCGCAGACGAGGGTGCAACGGTTCTTCTGGCGATCTTACCCATCAAAGAGTCTGATAGTACGTCGGCGTCGCCGCTTTGAGTCTGGTCGACAGCACGTCGCTTTTTACTCGAATCCGTGAAGACTGGTTCGGCCCTGCTATCTACCAACAAAGCTTGAGAAACTCTGGTCTTACGATTCCCAGCCGCCAGTTTCTCGAAGTCGTCCTCTATTAATAATTCTTCCAATAATCGCGAAATCGGATCACCAGCAAGCGCGCGATCGCTGCGTTGGTCACTAAAAAGTCTCGCAAATGGATTTTCGCCGCTATCAGATTTCGCGCCATTGATGATGGCCGAAACAAAGTCCATTGTGTCCAGCGATTCTCCCCCGCGATGAGTTTCCATTTTTGCCAGTTCATCAGGACGTAGTTCGTCCGAACGAGTGGGTTGGGAAGTCATGGACGCCGTTGAAGCGGTTTCAATTGAAACTTCCGCCATCAACGATGGAAAAACATCTGCTGTTTCGGAGGAACGCTTGGTCAATTCCGTTTTGATAGGTCCAATATCCGGCATGCCGCCTCCTGAACGCCGCTTAGAGGTCTGGTCAATCACAACTTTGGTGGGCCCAAGGTCTGCGGATGCCTCTCCTTTTGCGGCTGCAATTCTGTCACGGTTGATCGCCAATGCTGAATCGACTCGCGCGGCGGCCGATTCAAGTGATTGTTCTTCCGGCTTTCGAGCCCCGGCGATCTTTGCCAATTTCCTAGTGTCTGCGCGGAGGCTACTGGTGGGGCGCGACGAACGGGCGAGTGTGCGAGATTGTTTGGTTTTCTGGCTGGTCGCCATCAACGTTTCTAGATTTGGCAAATTGAATGTGCGTTCTCGTTTCGCTGAATCGGAAGCGCGGGGTGCCGGTGTTTTAATGCCGCCTGAGGCGTTGGAGACATTATTAGAAATGCCGATTCCTGATATGCCGTTGGTGCTGCGCGACAGCGCGGTTGGTTTTGGATTGAGTGTCTTCGCGTCCGATTTTGCTCCGGGTCGTCGTGATGGAGAAGCCTTTGCTTTGACTGTGACGTCAATCAAACTGGGGCTGGTGGACCGTCTTGGTTTGACGGGAGTTGCATCGGGACTGGAGATAGTAGGTGTCAGCACTTCTGTCTTCTTGCGGATCGATCTCGCCAGTTCCGAAGCGGGACTACGTTTTCTATTTACCGAATCTACTGGGGAAATACTGGTGATGTCAGATTGTTGTGGCCGGCGGGTAATCGTTCCGGCTGCCGCAGAGAGTTCTGATTGACGAGCGTTTGGTTGTTTAGAGGTTTGTGAAGTTGCCATTTGTTTGGAGCTAGTTGGCAAAGGCACTATATCACGCAGGCGTTTCTTAATCGCTGTGGTGCGTCGGGCCGCGGCCGCTAAATCAACCTGCTTAGCTATTGCCGTCGGCGACGGCGATCGTCGAACTTGCCGCTCTGCCTTCGCTTGACTCTTAGTTGGTCGGGATTTGGTATCTGATGCTTTGCTCGTAACCGCTGATTCAGCAGGCGTGCGTTTAACAGTTGCGGCAGAGGAAGCAGTCAGTTGCGGTAGAGAAGACGCTGGTTGATCGATTGCGTCGGCAACCGATTCCTTCTTGCGAGCTGCATTAAAAGCGCTGCTCGGTACAACCGATGGAGTGCGGGATTCGCGCCTATGTTTGACTCGCTCGGGCTGAGAAGTTGCATTAACAATCGATCGTTTTAATTCCGACATGGATTCGGCAAAACGCGGAACCGATTTCCGTGTCCGTTTTTGCCGCACCAATTGTGGCTGGCGAGTGGGTGTAAATTCGACAGTGGGTAATATTTGAGGCTTCACATCGGTTTGCGGCGCATCTTTCTTCTGGATCTTGATGTCAGGTTCGGGAATCGGTTGGGATACAACTTTCTGCCAAGGGAACGGGTTGGAGCGACGGGTGACTTCGATCGACCGGCTGCGCCGCTGAACAACCTTCTGTACTGGTAACGGTTCGGGCCCATGAAAAATACTAACGGCTGACGTGAAGATCAGAACCGCCAAGTGAACCGACAACGATGTCAGTGCGGCCAGTTGCAAGGATCTTTTAAGTTTGGATTCGTCCATTTGCAGCAGCGCAAAATGAGCGGCTGCGGCAAGGGCTGGCAGCAGAAGCAACATTGTCCACATCCAAGCGCCGTCCAATAGGGTTGCGACAGCACCAACGGCCAGCGCACACGAGACACCCAGCGCAACCATCACCGGCCAAACCTGTTCGTCAAACGGCTGGTCTTCGTAGTCAAGTCTTTCGATTGCGCGTCGAATCCTCATGTGGCTCCATTGGTTCCTTAAGGTTCTTCCATGGTTGCAGTGTACTCAAAAATACCGACCTTCTTGCAAATGCTCATCGCTGTTGCGACAGCTTCCCAATTTGATTTGCGGTCGCCCCGAATAACAACAGTCTGCGTCAGCGGGTTGTTGGCTTGGGAGCGGCGGAGGATCTGTTCCACCTGTTCGGCTTGGCGAAATGCTCCATCAATAAAGAAACGTCCCTCGGCGTCAATGTTGATCACCAGTTCGCTGGGTTCGAGGGTTGCAGGCAGTGCTTCGCTGACACTCGGCAAATTCAAATCCAACTCACGCTCTTCTTCGGAAAAACGTGACGACACCAAAAAGAAGATCAGCAAGAGAAACACGACGTCTATCAACGGCGTGACACTCAGCGATCCAATGGCTGAAGAACGTTTTACTTGAACGGGCATAGGTCAGTTCGAATTTGGTTTGAAGAATTTCTCCGGAGCGGGGACATCCAGTGGCCTTGCAGGTTTGACCGGATTCTGTGGCACTTTAGGTTCCGAAGGATTCTGGATCGCGGTTTCCCTTGGTTGCAGTCCTCCGGCAGTGAACCGGACTTGTCCCTCATACTTTTCAAGTTGAGGCAGTAGGTGGTAAGCCATCTCCTCGATTTCGTTGATCAACTGCACAATGCGCGTTTCGTAGTAGTGCGAAAGTATCGCGGCGGGAATCGCAATCAACAGTCCCGTCATTGTCGTGACCAGCGCGGTGTAGATTCCTTGGGCCAATGCTTCGGCTCGGTTTTGGCCGACGACCAATTGTGTTGTATCATAGAACGCTTGGGTGATACCCCATACGGTGCCAAGTAGACCGATCAATGGCGCGATTGCGGCAGCCAATGTCAGCCACGATGTCATCGTGGATAACCGCGTCGCCTCGCGTTGTGCGGATTCAGAAACCGCGTTTTCAATTTCCGATTGCGGACGACCAACCTTCATTAGCATCGTACGAAGAACGTAAGTCGCCGAAGAAGGGTACATATGGCAAAGTTGATAGACGCGTCGAGGATCAAGCCCACCTTTCTGGCCGCTTAGCATGGAGATCTCATCGACAAGTTGCGGTGGAAAGATTTTTTCTCGCCGCAGCGCTAAAAATCGTTCTACGCCGATGGTGACTACCAATATAGATAACGCCAGCAGCGGTAACATGAACCAACCGCCGCGCGTTAGCAAAGTCAGGAAGTTGATGCCGTCGCGTCGTTCAGGAGTTTCGACTCTAGCTTCTAATGGACCGCTACCCTGCTCTTGTATGGCGGTCGCATTGACAAGGCCTATAGAAGTCGATAGCCATTGGTAGTCGGCGGGCGCAGCAACACCGACGTCAGCGGACAGCCACACAATTGCCAGCAGCAATTGGATCACCAACACTGAAGACCAGCGTTGAACAAGAAATGAATTTCGAATCATAGGTCGAAATAAAATGTGAAACGGGGAGGATGATGAGTTCTACTTTAGTCAACGAAGAGCATTTGTTGGGTTTATTTCAACCTGCTTGAGGATTTCCAGCTGTTTCTGAGCATCTTTGGCGAGCGGCTGATTCGGATAGTTTTCAATCAGGTAAGTGAAACGATCGATAGCGTCTTTGACCAACTGAGGTTTCATTCTGTCCGATGCCTCTGAGACACGCACGTAACTGCATCTGGCGGATTCATAGACTGCGTACGCCTGCAAGGAACGAATCTCTGGTGCCGACTCTGTTCCCCCATACCCATAAAACACTAACTTGAATTCATCGATGGCTTCGTCGAATCGTTTTTGCTTGAATAGCATGTCTCCTTTCATTACTCGCGCGTGGGCACCTGTTTTTCCGGTGCTCGCGGAAGCTCTTTGCCAAGCATCGATTGCGCTATCTTCCTGCTTCAGTCCCATTCGCGCCTGACCGATTTCAAACCACGCTTCGTTTTGTGTTTCTTTGTCGGCGCTGGTCGTGGTTAGCGGCATCGCGAAATCAATGGCTTGTTGCCACAACTTCTGCTGGTTCGCACTTTTGGCACCGTTAATCATCGTCAGCCATTTCAGCCGGTCAGGTGTGCTTTGGGATTGCAGCACGATCGGTTTCGCAACCGCGTAAGCCTCAAACGCTTTAGAGTAGCTCTCATTCTCAAACCAGGACTGAGCCTGCATGAAGCGACCATCGGCAGCCAATTTCCCTTTGGGGAATTTGGAAGTTTGTTTGTCAAATCGATTCGCAGCCTCTTCAAAACGATTTTGCTTGTAACTGGACCAAGCAAGCTTGTAGAGTGCTTTCTCCATCAATTCGTCGGATGCTTCTGGACCTTCAATCACGTTGGTGTAGAAAGTGGCCGCCTCATCGTATTTTTCTTGATCGTAAAATGATGAGGCGACTTTAAAGTTCGCTTCGGCCGCCAAAGGGCTGTTCGGAAACTTCTCTGCCAAATCCTGAAACTGAGCAGTTGCGTCAGCAACTCGATCGAGCGACTCCAACGTCCACGCCAATTCATAGCGGGTTCGGTCGGCCAGACGATTCTCATCAGGCAGTTCCAACAAACCGCGAAAGACGGTCTCAGCCTCATTCCAGTTCTCGTTCTCGACATAGGCCAATCCTAGTTCAAAACGGCTGCTGTTTTTGGCATCGCCTTCTGCAGCCGTTGCGAGAAATTGTTTTAGTGCTTCAATCGCCTCAGCTGATTTTCCTAATTTTCGATGTGCGACACTCCGGGCCATCCGAGCCTGTTCGGCAACTTGGTGATTGGGAAATTGTTCGATGAGCAAATTGAACGATTTTTCTGCCTCTTCGGCTTTGTCGGTTCTCAGTAGCGCCCATCCCTGCCCCAGCAGCGACGCTGGCACGAATTCAGAATCGGGGAACTGCTTCAACAATGTCTGATACTGGCTTAAAGCGTCATCGAGTTCGTTTTTGTCGTAGAGCGTCTCGCCGATGCGAAAAACAGATTCTGCGACTGCGGGCGATTCAGGGAATTGATCGGTGATTTTCTCGGCCGTCAATCGAGCCTCCTTGATCTTGTCGGTCGCCAACTCGCATCGAAGCAGCGCCAACAAAGTTTCGTCCGCGCGTTCCCATTGCTCATCGGAATCTACCGAATCTTGTAGGTAGCCCATCGCGTCTGCATACTTTTTTTGCTGGTACTGGCTTGCACCAATCCAGTGCCGTGCTTCGGACGCGCTTTTGGGAAGCTTGAAGGAATCAATTCGTTCAGTCAGCCAAGCTTCAGTTTCAGGATACTTCTTCTGAAGGTAGAGTGCCCATCCAGTTCTCAACGCCCAATGCGATTGCTGTTTACTTTTGGGGTATTGTTTAGCCAAAGCGCGAAAGGTCTGTTCCCCGGCGGCGTAGTCCTCTTTCACCAGTTGGGCGTCCCCCAGTATTTCTTGAACATCCAATGCTAGAGGGTGTGCCGCGTGGTTTTTCATGAACCGCTTTGCAGTTTCGATTGACTTGTCCGTTTCGAAAGATTCCCACCACGCGGCGGTCGCGTTGAAAAGCGCCTCGGGAGCGGCACGATCTTCGGGAAACTTGTCGGCGATTTCAAGAAACCTTTGTGCGGCCTTGGGTTTCATTTTTGGTGTGGCGTATGCTGCCTCCGCATTTTCCATCAACAGTGCAACGTACAGCGGAGCGTCGGCAGACCGCTCGATCCACGACTCTGTCAGTGCGGTCGCTTTTTCAGGGACGTCGCTATTACGGTAAGCATTGGAAAGCAAGATGACAGCTTCGATACCAAAACGAGAATCGGCCTTAGCCAGCGGTTCGAGTAGCTTTACTGCAACTGGATACTGTTTGGCCCGAATCCACTCACGTCCGGCCATCACCGTGGCCTGACTGGCGTTGGGGGAGTCTTTATCAGAAGCCGCTTGCTCGAATAGCTTGGCCGCGCGAGGGAAATCACCCAGCTCTCCCGCAACCATTGCTTGTTGGAAACAAGCATCGGCATAAAACGCAGACTTGGAATTTTCCGAGATCCGATTTAGTCGTTCGTCGGCTTGCTTCAGAAGCTCAACCGCCTCTACCGATTCCTGTCGGCTACGCGCTGCTGCCGCGAGACGTGTGTTAAGTTTGGCGATCTGGAGATTGATATCATCGATCTCGTCGACGGCTTCAGCCGGTACTGATTTTAAATACTTTTCGAAAGCTGACAGTGCCCGATCGAAGTTACCCGTCTGTTGGTAAGCACTGGCAAGATCGTACTGGGCAACCTCTTTGAATTTTGCATTTTCAAAAGCGTCCAAGCCTTCAAACGCAGCGACCGCTTCGTCGTAGCGCCCCAGTTTATAGAAAGCCTGACCTTGAAAATAAAGAGCCTGATCGGCGTCGGGATAGTCCGGGTATTCCTTGACAATTTTACCAAGTGTTTGCGTGGATGTTGTAAGGAAAATTCCTCCCTGCTTCTGTTCCTCGTCTGATTTGGAAAGGGCCAGTTGATCGCCATGTTTCATTTGAGAAAATCCCAAAAACAGTAGCGACTTCGGAATATTGAGCGATTTGTCGCCTGCTTCGATCGCCGACCTGATCGGTGAGATTGCCTCGGCATATTTGTTTTGTTGGAACAGGCAGATGCCAAGGTTCAATTTTGCGGTGGCAATCTTGGACCATGTCGGGTGCTGAGTGACCAAGCTCTCCCATTGCTTCTGCGCGAACTTAAAATCGTCGTTGTTCTGTGCATTGCTGGCACTGGTTGCGATTTTTTCGGCGGCTGCGTTAATGTTGTTCGCTTGGCTTTGAACTTGGGATTGCGGACACAACAAAATCGCAGCATTGACTGGCGAGAAAAAAGAAAGTGACGCAATAGAAACTGCGACCATCACAGCTATTCGCCATTTAGAACCAGTTTCAATTATGTGGGGAGAGTTAGACATTTTTGATCTAGTGATTCGTGTGTAAAAAGGCATCGTTGCCAGTCTTGATTTTATACGTCGCTGCACGAGCGGGCCAGAAAATCAAGCACGGCAAAGGCTCAAAGCTGCTTTTTATCTCTAGATAGCTTTGCCAGTTTCTGCGGGCCTACAGCTTTCCTTGCTTGACAATCCCGTGTGAGTCCCCCCTAAATCGCGAGGATATGTGACAACAGCGACTTTGTCGCATAGGCAGTTTATTTGTGCTGGGACTAGTGGCTTGGTAGCTAGATTCGCAAGACTAGACCGCCCCTGCGCCGAGTCACTGCCGGCGAATTTTTAAGGAGAAGTCTGCCGTGATTCCGAACTCGCGCGCCCGCACATCGATTCGCGCATTGCGTTTTATCTGCTCGAAGGTTTGGTGCCGGGCATCGCCGATCAAGCCGTTTTCAAATGCGAACGAATCGCTAAACCCCGGTAGGACGATCCGCGGATCCAGCCAGTTGATTGGCTCGGGTGTCAGTTCGTAGGTCTGCCGGGTAATTCCATTGGCACAGTTATTCAAAAACGTGTGATAGAACTCAGGATTTGATTCCAAATGTTTTATCCGATCAACGAAGCCCAAGAACAACTGCTGGACTTGCTGCGGTTTGGCATTGAGCCGGTACAACCAGACTCGATCTTCTGGACGATGAACCGTTCGTACTCCAACCAAGTCGCGCTCATCGCCGATCACATGCGTCACCTCGTAATTTCGGTAGATACCCGCAAGCGGCCCATACAACTCACCTTTCTCACGGCGCACTTCGATCGAAAGACTGAAGTAGCTTTCTTCTGAAGTTGGAGTTTCTCCACCAATGCCGAAACTCAACATGACATGCGCCAGTCCTTCGGATGGGGTGAACTTCTGGACAATCAGTGAAACGGATTCGAGGTCTTTTAGGGGAAACGTCTTGGTTTCGAACTTTGGGTCAAAGTCGGTTTCGCTGCGATAGTGGAAGTTGCGGAAATTGTTGATGGTCACGACACCGTCGGCCACTTCGACTTTGGCGACGCGTGCTTGATCGTCCGCCCAGTCGCGATCATTGGAGGGCCGAATCAGAAGCGTCAGCAGAAAAACCACAAAAATGGAAGCAGACAGAATCGAACGTGTTCCGTGCCGATGTTCGGATCGCCAAATCCAAGCGACGAAGCCAACAACAAAGCTTGCACAACACACTGGCCGCACCCACTTCGGAAGCCAAAGCAAGTAATAGATCGCTCCGGCCGCCCACAGGAAAAAGAAGGCAACCGAGAGCCAGACCAGACCTTGTAAGCATTTCCTAAGCATTTACAGGTACTTTTGATAGGCCGCTACAGCCAGTTCGTCGACGCGGTCGTTTTCTTTATGGCCGCTGTGACCGGCAACGCGCGTGTACTTCACTTTGTGGCGCCCAATTTGCTCATCAAGTCGCTTCCATAGATCGCAGTTCTTCACCGGAACGAACTTTCCTTTTTCTTTTCGCTGCCAGCCGTTCTGCTTCCACTTGATCATCCACTCGGTCATGCCTTTGCCAACATAGACGCTGTCGGTAAACAGTTCCACACTGCACGGGCGCTTGAGTGCTGCTAGGCCTTCGATGACGGCCATCAATTCCATCTGGTTGTTGGTGGTGTGTTTCATTCCACCAGATTTTTCGGCTTCTTTGCCTGAGGGTAAGTGCCTCATTAGATACGCCCAACCACCGGGCCCGGGATTGCCACTGCAACCGCCATCAGTGTAAAGATGAACTTCGATGTTGGAAGACTCTGACACGTGTGAAACCTGACGGAAAGGGATGATTGAGTAGGCCCTGTAAATCCAGTGAGCGGCAAGGCTCTCGCCGACGCTAACCGCCGGAAACAGTGTTATCTGAGCCGACATCTAGCGATTTTTTGTTCACCAAATTCTTGTCACCTACAGGCGGACTGTTCATGAAAAATGATTTCTCAACTTCGGCCGCCTTGAGTTGTTCTGTCTGAACGGGCAGCCAAAGCGAGACCGAAGGCACATAGGTGATGACCATCAGTGCCACGACCATGGCCCCAAAAAATGGCAGCAGCATGGGTGTTGCTTTAGCGATAGTTGTTTTTCCAACCCCACATCCAATAAACAAACATGTACCGACCGGCGGCGTGCACAAACCAATGCAGAGATTGGCGATCATCATGATTCCAAAGTGAACCGGGTGCATCCCCAGCTCGGTAACTATCGGCAGAAAGATCGGCGTGAAAATCAAGACAGCGGGTGTCATATCCATAAAAGTGCCTACCAAGATCAGCAACAGGTTGATCATCAACAGAATAACCAATGGGTTTTCAGACATGCCTAACAATGTCGCGCTTACCGATTGAGGAATATTGGCCATCGTCATGATCCAACTCATGCCGGAGCTCGCTCCGATCAACAACATAACGACGGCGGTTGTGATACCTGCCTCCAAAAGGATAGACGGCAGCTCCGTAACGTTGATCTCGCGGTAGACCAAAACCGACAGCACGAACGCGTAAACCACTGCGATCCCGGCTGCCTCGGTCGCCGTAAAAATTCCTCCCAGAATTCCACCGATAACAATCACGATCAACAGCAAGGTCAGGTATGCGCGTCGAAAGGAGTTAAAAAGGGCACAGCAGACGATGGACCAAAATCCAAAATAGGTCATTGCGTGACCAATATGAAACTCGCGCCCCGCCAGCTCGAAGTCGAATTCGAAACCGATGCCCCTACTGACGAGAATCACTGACAAAATGATACCTGCAAGCACGACGGTCGCGGCAATCGGTTTCCATTTCGGCATCTCGATGACTTCGCCACTGTAGCCAGCGCGGACGGACATGATTCCGGCGACAAGCATGATGAACAGTCCCGTCAACACGCCGGGGAGCACGCCCGCCATAAACATTGCTGCGATAGAAACCGATCCGGCCGCCACAGAATAGACAATCATAATATTGCTTGGCGGAATCATCAGGCCCGTCGTCGCCGCCGTCGTCGTTACCGCAACATTGAACTCGCGGTCGTAACCTTTTCGATTCATTTCTGGAATCATGAACCCACCGACCGAAGAAACGGCCGCCGCTGCCGAACCAGAGATCGAACCAAACAGCATGCACGTGAGCGTGTTCACGTAGCTCAATCCGCCAGGCAATCGCCCGACCAGAGTAGCAGCGAAATCAATCAGTCGACGCGCAAGTCCTCCCTTGCCCATCAAGTGTCCGGACAAAATAAAGAATGGAATCGCCAACAGTGCGAAGCTGTTAACGCCGCTGACCATCTTTGAAGCCAATACGACGTTCGGGTCAGAGCCTTCGGCAATAATGGCAAAGAAACTGGCCAGCGTAATCGCAACGGCGATCGGAACATCTAGAATGACCAACACCGTGAATGTCACGACCAAGATTAACGCGACCGTACCCATTAACTTGGCTCCTTAGACTCGTCGTTGCCCTGTCCGCTGCGTAGTTCCAGCAGATTCGCAATGGTAAACAGCGTCATAAAGACGCCGGAGATTGGGATCGCGAGATAGACGTGTCCCATCTTCCATCCCAGCGCCGGAGTGGTCTGATCTAGTACCAATGCGTTGTAAACAACACGGCTACCACCCACGACGAAGATAGAAATGGCAAAGAACAACACTATGGCGTAGCTGAAGGCTTTTAGATTTCCGCGAATACTGTCGTCAAACTTAGTGACAAAATAATCCACACCTAGGTGGCTCTTCTGTTCAAACGCGGCGGCTCCGCCAAGCAGTGAGACCCAGATCAGTAAAAACCGCGCAAGCTCCTCGGTCCAGCTCGCCTGTTCGCCTCCCACGTATCGAGTGAGGACTCCCCAGACAACATCAAATACCAGTAGCGTCACGGCAGCGATCAATAACCACTGTAAACAAGTCGTTGACACGCGCGTGATCTTGGACACCGCTTGTTGCATCTTATTTCACCTGTCCAATTCGGTCCCGCAACGCCTGAATCGTTTCGCTTTCGATCCCGTCGAGCATCGGTTGCACTTTGGCTGCAAACGCGGCCGTGTCTACTTCATAGATCTCCACGCCCTCGTCCTTCGCTTTTTGGTACGCCACTTCGGTTTCCTTCTTCCAGAGATCGCGTTGGAAGCTTGATGACTTGTTCGCCGCCTTCTGCAACCATTGCTGTTCTTGGCTCGATAAACCGCTCCACACTGGCAAGCTCATTAAGAGCATGTCGGGAACTCGGGAATGGCCATCGAGAGAAAAGTGTTTGCAGACTTCGAAGTGTTTGTTTGTTGAAAAACTCGGAGCGTTGTTTTCCGCCCCGTCGACGGTTCCTTGCGCCAACGCAGAATAGAGTTCCCCCCAAGCGATCGGAGTCGGTGCTCCGCCCATCGCCTTGACCATCTCGATAGCCGTAGCACTATTCATCACTCGAATTTTCATGCCCTTGAGATCCTCAGGCGTGCGGATCGGCGTTACTTTTGTGTAGAAGTTCCGACTGCCCGCGTCGTAGTAACACAATCCACGCAGATACCTGTCCTCACCCTTACTCAGCAGTTCCTTACCGACAGGACCTTCGAGTACGTTCCAGAAATGCACCTCGTCGCGAAACATATATGGCAGACTAAACACTGCCATCGAAGGAATGAAATTTTCCAACGCAGCGGCGGAGGTCTTGGTCATGGCCAACGAGCCATTTTGCAACTGTTCAATGCACTCTTTCTCTGAACCCAGCACTGAACTTGGATAGATGTCGACGGTCATGCTGCCGGAGGAAAGTTTCTCCAGCTCGGTCTTCATCGACTCCATCGCCAAGTGGACGGGGTGGCTGGTGTCGAGGCTATGTGCCAGTTTTAGTACTGTCTGACCGACGCGCTCACCCCCGCCGGATTTTTGATTGCGCAGAAAAGTGGCGAAACCAGCCGTCGCAACAAGGATTCCGATCAATAGACCAGCCACGAAAATAGACAGTGATCGATTCATCATTCAGCTAACACATTGCAACAACGGTGAAAACGGTGGCATCGGACAATCAGTACGCCACAAGATCCGCGCGCTCAATCCGATACATCTCAGGCGACCAGTTTATACGGTTGGGCAGGAAAAGTCACCAGTTGGTTTATCGTGGCTCGACTCTCCGAGTCGAATTATGGAATTCACGACTCGGAGAGTCGAGCTACGGATGGCTAGAGCTATTCCTTCGACATCTCTCTGAACTCAAAGTAGTCGAAAATCGCGTAGTTATCTCGGCGAGGTAAATGGTCGCCTAGGAAGGACAAGTTCTCTACGCTGCAAAGCACTGTGAATTCAGTTTCCTCAGAAAAATCTGTTTGAAGTGTTTTTACTTTGACGCCATTGAGAAACCACTCGATTAGGTACTTGCCGTTTTCCGCATACGAAAGCTTGATGGAACACTCGTACCATTTCTTACGCTTCAGCAACAATTGAGTCGAGCTGTGTGGAAACCCCTGAGACGTAAGATAGCAGACGAGTTCGTCTTCTTTGGCGCCAAGCTCATTCCGTAATTCTTTCGTGCCATAGCCGATTTCAAAATCGATTTCATGACGATCATCTTGATAGAGAAAAGCTCCGATGCTCGCCTGATCGCCCACACCCATTTCAGGAACAAAAACTCGCCAAGTGTATTCGCCGGCCGAGAATTTTTGCGTTGTGGCAACTTTAACTCGATCCTTTGTCCCTGCCCTTGTGGACATGCGAAGTAAACCTTTCTCTTTGTCGATGATCTCGTAAGACTTCGGGCTTCCTGTTGTTGAGTCATCTCGCCAAAGCGTAAGCGAGGTGAAGTCAGATGAAAACGTCGGTGCCAACTGTTGAGATGCAGGTCTCAAAGTGCACAAGCCAAGTAATAGGATGATGACGAATTTGTGTGTGATCACTTTTTTATCCAACGTCACTAATCGAAAGGGCGCGGCCGTATCTGGCAAATACCAATTGCCGCAAACGGGAGTAAATTTCGTCTTGCAAATCGGGGTCGGCATCGATCAGCTTTCGCGCATCTTCTCTAGCACGCACTAGCACTTCTTCGTCTCTAACCAAATCGGCGATCATCAACGGAGGAAATCCGCTTTGCTGCGTGCTGAATAGATTGCCGGGGCCGCGAATTTGTAAATCAATCTCCGCCAATTCAAATCCGCTGTCGGTTTCTGAAAACGCCGTTAGCCTTTGATTGGATTCCGGATCGTCACTCGATGCGAATACGCATACGAAACCCGGATGCTGTCCGCGACAGACACGGCCACGTAGCTGATGCAACTGGGAGAGCCCAAAACGCTCGGCCGATTCGATGGTCATCACAGTCGCATTGCCGACATCGATCCCAACTTCGACCACGGTCGTTGACACAAGGACTTGCGTTTTGCCACTGGCAAAATCTGCCATGGCAGCGTCTTTTTGCTCGGCCGTCTGCCGCCCGTGCAACAGGTCGACACGGAAGTCACTGAACGGACCGTTGGCCAATGATTCAAACATACGCTCGGCACTACTCAGCTGTTCGTCGTCATCGCCCTCGACTATCAGCGAATAGTCACCACCGCTTGGTAGCAGCGTGCGCGGCAAGGCGCGAATCAAAGCGGGCACGGCTCGGGCGTCACCGATCGCTCGCAATGTGAACGCTAGCTTCCTAATGGGG
>CAZDBE010000120.1:0-15365 GCA_964503675.1 uncultured Pirellulaceae bacterium
GACGTATGGAGGGTCATCCTGCATCAATTCTGAAAAAATCTCGAGGCTCGCATCGCTCGATCCCTCGCTCTTGAACTCCATGGCGAGGGCATACCGCAGGAACGTGTCTTTCGGATCCTCGGCCAGCATTTCTTGAATTTGTTCTTTGCGTGACATGTGTATTTCCTGCAGTGTTGATCTTTCACAAAGTCGTATTTCGCTCCTAGGCTCTGTCCCTTAATTGGGATTTGCTTTGAATTGACGATCTGACAACCTCCCTGAGTTACTTACCACAGTGCTCAAGGAGGAGTCAGATGTCGCGTCACAGTTTGACGGATTTGGAATGGAATGTCATCCGCAGATTTCTGCCTGCGGAACGAAGTGGCAAAGCGGGGCGTCCGTGGAACCCGCATCGGCAGGTTATCAATGCTATTCTTTTTGTACTGCGAACCGGCATTCCGTGGCAGGACTTGCCTGCTGAATTCGGAAGCTTCAAAACGGCCTACAATCGGTTTCGGCGGTGGACGAAATCCGGCATCTGGCAACGAATCTTTGAAGCATTGGTGCATCGATTGCGCAAATCTGGGGACATTGATTTCGAGCTGTGGTGCGTTGACGGTACCGTCATTCGCGCTCATCGCGTGGCTTCGGGAGCACGAAAGGGACAGCTGTCTCGTGAAGAAAACGCGTCGAAACAAGCTCTTGGACGCTCACGAGGTGGCTTCTCTACCAAACTTCATCTGCTCACAGACGGCCAAGGGATCCCGATAGGAATCACTGCAACCCCCGGTCAACGCAACGAAGCTCCAGAGTTTGAAAACGTTATGCAGGCCTGTCTGATCAAGACGTTTCGCAAAGCCAATCGCCCGGCGGCGTTGGCTGCTGACAAAGCCTACAGCTCCAAGGCCATTCGAGAGTACATCGCGAAGCTCGAAGTGGAAGATGTGATCCCTACCCGTTCTAACGAAACCAGAAGTCATGACTTCGACAAATCAACATACAAGAAGAGAAACATCGTTGAACGCGCCATCGGCTGGATCAAAGAACATCGAAGAATCGCCACACGATACGAAAAACTCGTCGAAAACTATCTCGCCATGATTTATCTCGCGGTCGCAAGAATGATCATCAATTGGGATTAAGGGACAGAGCCTAGGGTTTCCAGCTTCTTACCGTTTCTGTTTCTCCGGCCTCAACGTCCGCTCAGTCATTTGGACAGCGTCGTGTTTGGTTAACTGCCGTCGGATGTTAAGACATTCGTGCATCTCGATGGAAGAAACGCCAATACCAATCGTTTCACTACTGAGATCCGATTTTCACGAGAGACCTTCTTAGTTCAACGCCTGAATATTCTTGCGTTTTTCAACGAAACTCACGTCCAATCAGGATACAATGGGCAGTGGGAACGCCCGCTGCAACTTGAGCGAAAGCTATTTTTACAGCGTTAACGGGAATGACTTTGAGACGGTCTTTTATGTTCAAACAAATAATATTCTGCGCGATTTTTCTTGCCGGATGCTTGACTTGCAACTTCCTGCTGGGGGTGCAATCGGTTAAAGAAGACCAGCATCGCCGAGTGGCTCTGGTCATCGGCAACTCTACCTACGAGAACGCTGCTCTAAGGAACCCCAAACGCGACGCCGAAGCGATCACTAAGTCGCTTGAGTCGGTAGGTTTCGAAGTCACCATGAAACTGGATCGCACCAAGTTTCAGATGGAAGATGACATCGACGCGATCACCGACGGATTGACCACTGGTGATGCCGTGTTGTTTTTCTATGCGGGGCATGGTCTTGAGGTTGAGAACAACAACTACTTGGTTCCTATCGACGCCAGCGTAAAGCGCAAACACCACGTCACTCAGCGTTGCGTCCGCGCAGACTACATCACGCAAGCGATGGAAGGTTCAGGTGCAAGTCTTCGCGTGATCGTATTTGATGCCTGCCGAAACAATCCGTTTCGCAGTTTTATGCGATCGGGAAAAGTTGGACTGGCGACGATGCAGGCTCCTGAAGGGACAATCATTGCGTATTCGACCGCTGCAGGAACCGAGGCCGCCGACGGAGAAGGCGACAACTCGCCGTTTGCCAAACATTTCGTGGATACCGTCGCGGCTGATCATCCGCGTGGCCTTGAGGTGACCGATTTGTTTCGCAGCGTAGCCCGCCAGATGAAAAGGGAAACGGGCCAGCGTGCTTTTCTGGATTTGGACGCGAGCATGGAACACTACCTGTTGAAAAACGCCACTGAGGAAATCGCTGCGGCGATTCCAAAGTCTTCAGTAAAACCTGAATCTGCCGGAGGGCCAAAATACAAAAAGACAATTACTCCCTTCAAGGACTACCGGAAGCTAGAGATCGACTTGATTCGCCAGCACGCTGACATTGGCATCTCTGCCGCCGAGGCTCAGTTGGGTTTTATGTATCTCGTGGGGAAGTCTCCACTGACCAAAGACTGCATGCAAGCGTTCGCGTGGACCAAGAAAGCTGCGGATCACAACAACGCCAGAGCGCTCAACAACATGGGATACATGTACTACAACGGAGATTGCGTGGAGAAGGATATCGCTCAATCAGCCAAGTACTACAAGCGATCGGCGGCGATGGGGGATCACAACGGCATGCATAGCCTTGGGCTGGCCTACGAAAATGGATGGGGATTAGAAAAGGACTTTTTCGAGGCTAGAAAGGTGTTCGCCAAGGCAGCTGAGTTGGGCAACGCAAAATCTCAGTATGAACTTGGGCACATTTACGAGGAAGGCCTAGGTGTCGGCATCAACCCAAAGAAAGCCCTTCAGTGGTACCAAGAATCCGCCGACAACGGGCACGACGAAGCTCAGTTTTGCCTTGGGAGAATGTATGTTTTAGGCAAAGGAACTAATAAGGATTTGGCGCGAGGCGCAACTTGGTACAAGCGATCGGCCAAGCAAGGTTTTCTCCAAGCTCAGTTTTACCTCGCACTTATGTACAAACATGGCCAAGGCGTCTCTAAGGACATCAATCAAGCGAGACGCTTGCTTCAGAAAGTTTCTAAGTCGACAAATCCAGAATACACAACTGAAATTACCCAAGCCAAAAACGAACTGGCGACTCTGGGGAATTGAGAATCAATTCTGCTACGCCACTACAATTCACTTTTTAACGGGCGGCCAAAATGAATGCCCAATCACTTTTTTTTGAGAAACTACGAGGCGGAAAAATGAAAATTGCTAAAGCTCTATTGTGTTTGATGGTCATCGCGCTGATGGCTGCTCCTACTTACGCTCAATCCTGTTCAGGCGGTGGTGGCGGCTACCACCCGGCACCGGTTTACAATCCACCGGTTTATAACCCTCCAGCTTACAATCCTGCACCAGTTTATAAGCCGCCGGTTTACAATCCTCCAGCCTACACCCAACCGGCTTACAATCCTCCAGCCTACACTCCACCGGTTTACAATCCTCCAGCCTACACCCCACCGGTTTACAATCCTCCAGCCTACACCCCGCCGGTTTACAATCCTCCAAGCGCTGATTGGGTGCCAACACCTACACCAGGGCAAGGCGTTCCTCCTGGGCTTGACCTCGCAGGGCCGGGTGGCTCTGGAGACACACAACCTACTCCTGCAATGGCACCGGCGAGTCCCGGCAGTGGCACAACCACTCAGTCAGCCGCAATGGAGATCGCTCCGGCTCCCTAAAGCTGATAATAGTTAGAGTGTTCAAAGCCTCATTTGAGACGCTTGGATACCAACAACTTTCATACGTGGGGCCGGTGAGAACCGGCCCTTTTTCGTATTTGCCAATCAACAAATTGGCAAGCTAAGGGTTAAGCGTAGACCTCTCCATTCCCCCCAAACGTTACTGCTGCTTCCTTTAAGGAAAATCTGTCTACCTTGATGGCTCCGTAGAGGAAAATAGGCTCAAACGGCTGTTTTGGCACGGTTTTTTATGCGTAATTTTCGTGAGTTCTCGCGCTTCGGAAAAACAAGGGTTTGCGTCAAAATCGCCATTGAAATCTCTCATAAACCCTGCATTGATGGTCGTTTAAAAGATTTCACGCAAGGGGTTTCACTAGCAAATTTGATAGCTAGAATCTGCTCTGCTCGGCACCGATCTAGATAGTATTTGGTGGTGCCAACAAATGGAAATGGGAAGGTGCGAATCACAAATGGGAGTGATTCAGCCGGTCAAATTTTTGACGGGCCTACCTTAGGTCAGGGATGACGAACCACCAGAGACACAAATATATGAGACGGCAAAAATTATCAGAACTTGCGCAATCAGCACCTGCTGTTTTGCCATCGCTGCTAATGTGCGACTTCGGAAATCTTGCTCGCGAGATCGAGCTATTAGAGGACGCTGGAGTCACGGCGCTTCACCTTGACGTGATGGACGGGGTGTTTGTCCCCAACTTCACCTACGGCATGACTATCGTCAAAGCTCTACGAGATCTAACGGAATTGCCGCTAGACGTTCACCTGATGATGGTGAACCCTGAGAACTACGTTCAGCAGTTCTTTGATGCTGGCTCGGACGTTATCACCATCCATGCTGAAGCCGTTGAAGACGCCCGCCCTGTTCTCGATCAGATCAAAGACCTCGGTGCGGGAGCCGGAATTGCTGTCAATCCAGACACGCCCGTATCGAAAATCGCACCTGCCTTGCCACACGCCGACCTAGCGTTGGTGATGAGCGTCAACGCTGGTTTCGGAGGCCAGTCTTTCAACGAATCTGTTTTGGAAAAACTAGGGCAGATTCGCCAGACTCCCGGCGGCGAGGAGATCCTTTTGGAGATGGACGGCGGTATCAACGCAACCACGGTACAAAAGTGCACCGACGCTGGGGCGCAGTTACTGGTTGCTGGAAGTGCCGTTTTCAAACACGAAGACTACCGCGTCGCCATCGAGACAATGATGGAGGGCGTCAAATCATGATTCAGAACAAATCAGACAAAGACGACCTGCAGATCGTATTAGTAAAACCCGGTGCTACCGAATTCGATGCCCAGGGACGAATCATTGGTACCTTGGATGTTCCGTTGAGCGATTCAGGAGTTCAGCAGGCGCAAAGCGTGGCGGCAGAACTGTCGAACCTGGAAATCACGGCTATCTACAGTGGTCCTTGCTTGGCCGCCCAACAAACTGCCGTTGAAATCACGGCTCACTGCCGCGTCCGCCCGCGAGTAGAGGCGAAACTGAAGAACGTTGACATGGGGCTGTGGCAGGGCCGAGAACTGGAAGAATTAAGATCCAATCAACCCCGATTCGTTCGCCAATGGCAAGACAATCCGGAACAGATCTGTCCCCCCGAAGGTGAGACGTTGATGGACGTACGTCCGCGTGTCGACGCATTTCTTAAACGCATCAGCCGCAAGCACAAATCCGGGGTCGTTGTCGTCGTGGTGGCCGACCCTTTGGCCGGCGTAATTGCGGCACGGATTGACATGCTCGACAGTGATGATAATCAACCGCCCAAGGACAACCAGCGATCCACTCCCACGTCGACTCGCAAGGATTTGAGTGCAGAATTTGGCAAATTGCGATCGTTCAGTCTCTCAGCAGGGTTTGCGCTCTAGCCGAGCGATCGGCTACTTGGCTACATTCCGCAGATTCGCGAACGCGACACGGAATTGCTTTTCGCCGTGCGTTGGAAAATCGATAGTCGCCGTTTTCTTCTTCCCCGCCCCCTCAAGAAACGTCACCACGCCGACGCCATAGTCCATGTGCTCAACGTCCAGACCGACTTCAAAAGAATCGGGATCGATGCGAGACTCCGAACTCATCGAAGCATGTTTCTGGGCTAACTGAGCTCCAGTCATCATATCGGCCATCGACGGAAGTGCTTTCGTAGGTTTGGCAGCTTTAACCGCCTTCTTCCTCTGCCTTGATGATTGTTTGAGGGAAGACGATTCTGCGGCATCGATGCCATCGTTCGCATCTCGGATCTCCAGAAGTTCATCGGCCGAATCTTCGAAGAACTGGTCGTCGGTGCCGGACCAATCGGTCATGTTAGAAAGTGACTCCTGCAGGTCAGCGTCAGACATGCCGTGCCGATTGCGAGGCTCATGGACCTGCATTTCACCGCGCGGTAGCTCCATCAGAAAACGACTGGCAATCGCCGGCCAATAGCTGCCCCGTCGAAACCGATTCAGGCAACGCGACAATTGCAATTGTTTCTCGGCACGTGTGATGCCGACGAACAACAAACGGCGTTCCTCCTCGACTTGCTCATCATCGTCGCAGCTGCGTTCGTGCGGAAGGATACCGTCCTCCATGCCGACCAAGTAAACACACGGAAACTCCAAGCCCTTAGCAGCGTGCAGCGTCATCAGAGTCACGAAATCAGCCGACGCCTCCCAAGCGTCGGTATCGGAGACCAAAGCGGTTTGTTCTAGGTAACGCTCTAAGCCGCCGTCGTCGGGATGTTCTGAGTCGAATTCTTGGGCGGCGACAACTAGTTCATCAACATTATTGGCCCTTTCGAATCCCTCTTCGCTGCCATCGTCGGTCAACCAAGTGCGATAGCCGGTTCGATCAAGCACGCCTTTGATGACGGTTTCGACATCGCTGGTCGCCAACTCAATCAGCTCATCGATCATCTGCACGAACGATTTAAGCTTTGCTGACGGAGCAGCTTTAATCGTTTCGATATTGTCAACGTCACGCGCCGCGGCGAGCATTGGGATACCTTTAGCGATCGCGTGATTTCTCAATCGGGAGACGGTGACTTTGCCAATCTTCCGCGATGGAACATTAATCACACGCTCAAACGCCACACCGTCCGCATTGTTATTGATCAGATGCAAATACGCGACAACGTCCTTGATCTCCTTGCGCTGATAGAACTCGTGCCCGTTGACAATCTGGTATGGAACACCGGAAGATTTCAGAGAATGTTCGAGGGCTCGGGAAAGGTAGTTGGTGCGGTACAGAATCGCGTAGTCGCTAGGACGGCGCTCTCCTTTTTGAATCGCCAAAGCAATCGAATCGGCAATATCAACCGCCTCATCTTGTGGCGAAGGATAAGCAACCAAACGGACCGGTGCGCCCTCTTCGTTTTCAGTGACGAGAAATTTCTTTTTGCGGCGAGCATTGTTGGCGATCAATTGATCGGCGACACGCAAAATGGCTTGCGTCGACCGATAGTTCTCCTCCAGCCGAACCATCTCCACGTCGGGATAGTCCTTTTCAAACTCCAGAATGTTGCGAATGTTGGCCCCGCGCCAACCGTAGATCGACTGGTCCGGGTCTCCAGTCACGCTCAAATTTTGAACGTTGTGATTCAACAGTCGAATTAGCTGATACTGCGCGATATTGGTATCTTGATATTCGTCGACCAGCATGTACTGAAATCGATGATCCAGCGACGAGCGTAGTTCAGGGTTCTGCTTCAGGAGTTCTACGGTCAGCGATAGCAGATCATCAAAATCGACGCCGTTAGACATTTGAAGCAGCTTTTGATATTCGGGGTATACCTTCGCAACGATGTTGTCCATCACGTTGCCCTGGCGCGGCTGAAAGTTCTCTGGGGTGACGGCGACGTTCTTGACATCGCTGATCGCATTTGAAACAGCACCGGGCGAATAATGCCTGATATCGACTTCCGTGTTTTCGATCGCCTGTTTGACGACCTTTTGTGAATCGCCCATATCGTAGATCGTAAAATTCTCCCGCAAACCGACCATGGGCGCGTGAACTCGCAACAACCGAGAACAGAAACGGTGGAATGTCCCGGCCCACGTGAGATTCTCCGGGGCCAGAACGGCCAACCTTTTTCGCATCTCGTCGGCCGCTTTGTTAGTAAACGTCAGCGCCAAAATCTGCTGCGAAGGGATCCCACTTTGAATCATATAAGCGATCCGATGGGTAATGACGCGCGTTTTTCCGCTTCCGGGTCCCGCGATGATCAACAATGGACCGGTAATTTTTTGTACCGCGGTTTGCTGAGCCGGATTGAGCGGGTCAAGCAGTTGTTGGATGGTGTGCTGGGTCATGGCGTCTGTTGGTTGGAGATCCTGAGTGCTAGCGAGGCAAATGCTTTTTTTCCTCCGCGAGCCCCCGGCTTGTCCAAATATGTTATATTCGTCGCCCGAACAGGCAAAGGTGCGAAGTTGAAATTGGATTTTCAATTGTCGACTTTGTGATCCAAATCAGTCGTACGCATAAGATTGAGATGAGTTTGGTGACTGGCCTGCGGAAAATTTATAAACGAAATCAAACAGGGAGGGATTCCATGGCTCGTACACGCATTCCATTGAGCGCGGCAGAAGAAGAGACTCGCAACTTGCGCGAGAAACTTGACCTGAGTACCGCTGAGATTGGTTTGACCGTTCGCACAACCAATTGCCTTGAGGAAAAGGGCATCTTCAGTGTGCGCGATTTGCTGAACACTACTCGGGCTGACTTGCTCAGCATTTCCAACTTCGGTGAAAAGACGCTTGAGGAAGTCTTCAAGTCACTCGAAGACATTGGATTCTATCGTCCTGGTCAAGAAGTAAAGCCTCGCTAGGTTCGCTCGATCAACGACGATTAAACCGACAGTCGCCGGAGTCATTAGGCTCCGGCTTTTTTGTTTGCTATGCTTCACCATGCTATGCTCCGCGTGGTCCAGCTGCGAATCATAAATGTTTGGTACCGGTATAATCTATTTGGACGGCATAAGCGTCCAAGATGCCCAACCTTCCTTTGAAGCCAAGTCCAGAAATGAAACGGGCTTAGACTCCGTAATTTGCCGCCCCGTTAGGCGGATATCAATGCAATTTTATGACTTATGCCCAACGAAAGCGATTCGAATGGGGTTTGACACGTTTTTTGGCGAATCTAGAATGGATTATTAAGTTTAATCAAGGAGAGAACTTCAGCGTGCCCGTCGGCCCTGCTCTGCGAAACTCATTGGCCGCCCCAAGGCCCCCAAGAATCTATTACAGGAAAAGCTATGTTTGGTGGTGGTTACGAACTCTTAATCGTGGCAGCGGTTTTCCTTCTCCTTTTCGGAGGAGCGAAACTGCCGAGTTTGATGCGCAATATGGGTCGAAGTGTCAACGAGTTTAAAACGGGAATGAGCGAGAAACCTGTACCAAGAAAACTCGACGCCGATGAAGAATCAGACCCGATCGTACCAAAAGAGAAAAAGATTGGCTGAGCGTAACCAAGCTTCCACGGTCGTGGAAAATCGTCAACTTCTATCTGGTCGCTCCACCAGTTGCTCCGTAATTTTTCTGAGATCACATGCTGCCGTTTAATATTGGCTTTGGTGAAATGGCGATGATTGGCGTTATTGCCGTCATGCTCTTCGGCAGTCGTCTCCCAGAAGTCGCCGGCCAGTTGGGCAAATCGTACCAGCAGTTCCGTAAGGGACTTGACGAGATCAAGTCCAACATCAAAACGGATGTCGATCTAGACATCAATGGCAGTACCAATCACTTACCGGACTACTCGCAGCAAACAGAAGACGACTACGACGCACCTTCTTCTCCGGTGTTCGATGCTCCTGAGGAAGAAGAGTAACATCCTAGCTCCCCGATCTTCGCCGAGCAAAAATCTGTTTACTGTGGACCGCGTGGGCCCCGTCGTGGTGCATAGAAAAACGAGCCCATCCGAAAAAGAGCTCGTTAATCTGTTTGCAATTAAACCGCTTGGGATTCTAGCTACGCGTCGGTTTCGTAACCGGCTCGTTGTTCACGTTCAATGAACGTGTTTGCCTGCGCGTCCCCCACAAAGGTCTCGGCCTTTGTATCCCAAGTCAACTTACGTCCCAACCTCATCGCGATATTGATGCCGTGGCAAATATTCATTGTTCGGTTGTGGCTCAGCACATCCGAAGAAGGCAACGCACGAGACTTCACGCAATCCATTAAGCTCTTCATGTTGGCCAACCCCTCACCAGATGGCACCGTGCCGCTGGCGTACATCGATTTCAAAGTTTCTTCTTTGATTGGATCGTTCTCGAGCGCTTCGGCAGCTTTACCAGTCAACTTTCCTCGGTTGACGAAGTAACGTCCTTTCTCGCCTTCGAACATGATGCCATTGCCAAACCCTAGCGGCGTTTCGTCGTTGTCGGCTGAATCCACCACGTTCATGACCAACCCGTCCTCATACGTTACTTGGACTTTGAAACCAGTAGCGCAATTAAACTGATCGTCCTTGGTCGGCATGCCGTCGACAAACGGCACCGGATGTTCGACCCGCAATGGGTCAATGACAACTTTACCTTGGTCATCTCCTAGCCGGTCTAGTGCCCACAATGCAATGTCGACGTGGTGAGCGCCCCAGTCGGTCAACTTGCCACCTGAGTATTCGTAGAACCAGCGGTAGTAGCGGTGCGCTCGGCCAAAGTTATGGCCGGCCCCCCAGCCACTAGTATCAACCATCGTCGCCGCCTCGCGATAATCAACCAGCGGTGCTTGTCCCAACCATTTTTCCCAATCAAGCGAGCTTGGCACCTCGGCTATCGGGATAACCCCACTGGTTCGCGAGCCGCCGATCGCCGCCGTAACTGTTTTCATTTTACCAATTCGGCCTTCACGCGCGATTCCGGCTGCTTTGACAAACCGATGTTCAAATTGAGATCGCTGCTGAGTTCCCACTTGGAAGACACGTCCCGTCTCCTTCATGACTTTGTAGATTTGTTGGCCTTCGCGAATGGTCAACGTCAATGGCTTCTCACAATAAACGTCCTTTCCGGCACGCATGGCATCGATCGCCATTTTAGTGTGCCAGTGATCGGGACTCGCAATCACTACGACATCGACCTCTTTGCGATCAAGGATCGAGCGGTAATCGCTGTACGCTTTCAAATCTAATGGCCGCTTGTTTTCTCGGTGAACGTCGAAACAAACTTGCAACGCGCGGCCAGCTTGGACGCCGTCAACATCCGCCACGCCGACACTCGGGCCAAAAGACATGGCTGCTTTGCCAAGATAAGTATGGTAGCGAATCCCGGTCCCGATGAATCCGACGACGGGTTGGTCGTTGGCATCTTTGTATCCGGCAAACATGCCACGTGCAGGCGCCGTTGATGATGTTAGGTATCCACCCGCGACAGTCGCCGCTGTCGCCTGAATAAATCCTCGTCGGCTAGGGCTAAGTCCAGACTTGGTGTTTTCTAGCTGGTTTGAATCGTCAGGTTTTTTGGTCAACGGAGATCCCCTATAAAAAAATTTAGATTGCGTTTGTTAAAAAGACATTGTAGGCAGTGTTTTGCGGCACCGCACAACTGTTTTGTTAAAAGCCGAACAATCTTTACCGCATTTTAAGGACCGTTATCTACCAGGACGCGAAATCAACCTGCTTTATCAATATCACAACTTTAGAACCGGTCCAATCTTTTGATCCGTCACGTTTTCACATCTCAACGCCGTAGAAAATGTGAAACTACTAACGAAAACTTCTCCTAGCCCTTGCGAATTACCCAACAAGACGAACTGACTTCGATAGAAGAGGATAATGCGAATTTTCCGTGACTCCCGATGCCCATTTTTTTGATAGTGGGTATCTTTAAAGGTCGGTCTAGGGAGATTTTTCAACGCGGATGGAGTCCAGTCTCATGACAACTCGAATTTTGGTAACAGGCGACTACTGGCACAGCGACTTCAAAGATTTGATTGCTGGCGGTACTGCCTCGACGACATTAATTACGGTAGACAAGTTTTCTGATCTAGCTGATGCCAATCCCTCCGTGTCGATGGCGATAGGTGGAGGAGACACGTTTGACTTGGTCGCTATCGCCCAATCGCGTCAGGGACAATTTGATCAGTCCCTGATTGATGCGGTCAAGGCATTCGCCGGTACAACACCAGTGGTCATGATGCTGGGTAGTTGGTGTGAAGGGGAATTGCGATCGGACCAACCTGCCGAAGGAGTAACACGGGTATTCTGGCACCAATGGAAAGGACGTTTTAGCACGTTCATGAGCCACCTCTCCGATCACGGCGTGACTCAATGGCACGGTCCAGAAACGAAAACAGATGCTGACCGAATCGCAGCGGCAAGTGTGCTTAATTCCCAAACGTCTCCTGAACATTATTGTATCGGAGTCAGCGCTTGGAATGTCGAAGCATACGACTCATTGAGTGCGGCGATCCAGTCATTTGGCTGGAAAACGCGCTGGGTTGAGCGTACAAATCTCCCCGGCCTTGAGGGTGCGATCAATGCAATCTGCGTCGATGGCAATTCGCTTGACGACAACCTAGAACGAAGAATATCGTGGTTGAAAGAGCAAGTGCTCGACGTACCAATGGTACTGTCGCTGAATTTCCCTCGCCAGAGCGAAGTGTCGAAACTTCGCAACATGGGCGTCTCTCAAGTTGTCAGTAAACCGTTCGAGCTGAATGATTTGTATGTTGCGATAGGTCAGTCCATTGAAACAAGTTTCGAATCAACAGCCTCAGTGCCTCGGCCGAAGGCCTCTTTGAAGCCAAACCGTACCGCACCGGGGAACCCTTCCGTTTAAAGCAGCAGCCCTCAAGTACGCCGAATTGTCAATTTTCTGCTTCTCCGGCGTGTAATGTGCGCTTGGAATGCTTAAGATGATTAGATATTTGACGAAGTCCATCGGACTCGTGTACCTCTAATTTGGGAAACCAACCAATGATGTATTTTCTGGCAATTTTGCTGATCCCAATCATAATCCTCGGGCTGATTGCGCTTTGGGCGATGGGTGTTTACAACCGCTTGATCACGTTGAGGAATCGTTACGAGAATGCGTTCTCGCAAATCGATGTTCAGTTGAAACGTCGACACGATTTGATTCCCAATCTCGTGAACATCGTCAAAGGCTACATGGGGCACGAGAAAGATACGCTCGAGGCCGTCATTCAAGCTCGCACGGCGGCGGTCAGCGCAACCTCTAATGCGGCCGCCAATCCCGGTGACCAATCGGCGATGAATGATTTAGCGTCAGCTGAATCGAACCTAAACGGAGCGTTGGGGCGGCTGTTGATGGTGGCGGAAGCCTATCCAGATTTGAAAGCCAATGAGAACATGCTGGCGCTTCAGGAAGAACTGACGTCAACCGAAAACAAAGTCTCCTTCGCCCGGCAGAGCTACAACGATTCGGTGACCGCGTACAACACCGCGACCGAGTTGTTCCCCGGTAGTTTGATCGCTAAGAACTTTGGCTTCTCACTGGCACAACTCTTTGAAGTCGAGGAAGAAGTACAACGCGACGCTCCGAAGGTCGAGTTTTAGGAACCACCGTGGATTTCTTCGCCGCCCAAGAGCTTCGCCGCAAAAAGACCAAATGGCTGGTGCTAATGTACCTAGCGGCAGTCGCCGTCACGATTCTTGGAATCTATGCAGTTGCAGAACTTGGTTTCTCCGTGGGCGTACCTGCTGAATCCGGAGGCGATACGCGAGGAGGATATGAATCCTCACGCCTCCATTTCCAATTCCATCCGTGGCTGCTCGGTGTCGTGGCACTGGCAAATCTAATCGTCATTGGTGGTGCGAGTCTATTCAAGATAGCCGAACTGCGATCTGGGGGACACCACATTGCTGCTCAAATGGGCGGCGTGCGCGTTCCGCCGTCTACAACCGATCCTGATCTTAGGCGGTTGCTGAACGTTGTTGAAGAGATGGCGCTGGCGTCAGGGATCTCTGTTCCCCCTGTTTATGTAATGGAGCACGAACCCGGCATCAACGCGTTTGCCGCTGGTTACTCCCCAGCCGATGCGGTCATCGGTGTCAATCGTGGAACTTTGAACCTGCTTAACCGCGACGAACTGCAAGGCGTCATCGCTCACGAGTACAGCCACATTCTCAACGGTGACATGAGAATGAACATACGGCTGATCGGATTACTGTTCGGGATTCAGATGATCGCCATGATTGGCTACTTCTTCCTGCGCACTATGGGACAGGGAGGCCGCCGGAGAAGCAGCGGCAAGGGCGAAGGAAACGGCGGGTTCATCTTGGCGATGGCAATTGCGTTGTTAGTATTCGGCTCCGTTGGGCAGTTCTTTGCCCGGCTGATCAAGGCCTCAATCTCACGCGAGAGAGAATTTCTGGCGGATGCGTCTGCAGTTCAATTCACGCGCTACCCTCAAGGAATTGGCGGAGCATTGAAAGTGATCGCCGCCACCAAAGGCGGTTCTGTGATTCACTCGGACGAAGCCGAGGAACTGAGCCACATGTTTTTTGCCAACTGCTTCAGCTCCAGTTTCGCCAGTATGTTTGCCACTCATCCGGCACTACCGAAGCGCATCGGTAAACTGGAGCCAAATTTTGATGGCAACTACTCCGCATGGTTCGCGGTCAGACAGCAGATCGCTGAGAAACGCGAGCGCAAGCGACTGGCCGCAAAACAAGAACAAGCAGAGCTGTCATCAATGATTAGCCCACTGGGAAAATTGTTTCCGCAGGATATCGTTGATCGGTTTCCCATTGACCCGATCTTTCTCCTTTCCGCGATAGGATCACCAGTAAAGGCAGACATGAAACGGTCGCAGGCCTTGATCCGTCAGCTGCCGGAAAACATCAGAGTGGCAGCGCAACATCCGTTTTCCGCGCGCTGTGTTGCTTTCGCGATGTTGGCCAGCGATGTCCCAGCACTGCGCGATCAACAACTTGAGCTGCTCTCTCGTCAAGAGAATCAAGCAACCCTAGAAACAACCCACCGACTAATGGACGGTATTGGCAGACTGCATTTAATCTTCCGCCTACCTGTGATGGAATTGGTTCAAGGCTCACTCGCCGACCTATCGGTTAAACAGTATCCGAAGTTTCGCGATACGATCGAGCAACTTGTGCAGCTCGATCGGCGGACCAGCCTATTTGAGTTCGTCGTTCGGCATCATCTGCTGATGCATCTTGACCGACGCTTTTCCTATCGGAAACGCCCCAAAGTCAAATACTCGCGACCTAGCGATGTGAAACAGGAAATCGAAATGATGCTGTCTGCGTTCGCATCGGCCAGCGCTACTGGCAGCGTTGTGGAGACCAACACTCAACCCGACGACTCGGTTGTCTTGGAAGCCTATCGGCTCGGCATGCAAGTCGTCGGTTTTGGCGATGCGAGTGAAAGTCAGGCGCAGTTGGCATCGTGGGAGATAGAACAACTCGAGAAATGTATGCAGACGCTGCATCACGCTTCGCCGCAGTTGAAGAAGACGTTTTTGCACGCGGCGGCCGTCTTGATTACCTATGACCATGAGATTACAGTTGCCGAGGCTGAGTTCTTTCGGGCGGTGGCAGAATCGCTCGATTGCCCTGTCCCGGTCCTTGCCGCAGGCAGAGCAAAGAGAGCAACCAATTCGTCTTAGCCGGAATAGGCTAAGCTGCAACGCGACCAGCCATCTTCTTGTGAAAGAAGATGGCTGATGAATTTCAAACTCGTGGTTTCTCGGCCTCGTCAGGAAACTGACGAGACTACCGGCGTTACAGGATGCCACCGTGGGTACGGAGGGGCT
>CAZDBE010000121.1:0-15230 GCA_964503675.1 uncultured Pirellulaceae bacterium
GAAGAAAAGTTAAACCGAGGAGTCGTCAGGTGTAAGGTAAGGTTTAGTTAAGAAGATTTCAGAGAATTCGTTGAATATTTTTCCGCATTCTGCTTTTGGGTGTCGGGTTCTAACGGCAAACGAAGCTGGCAAAGTTAACTAAGCTGGTCCATGCGGGAAACGGGCACCTGTTGTTCATGTCCTGACATCAGTCTGTAACGATTGCGCAGGTCATAGTGAATGGTACTCTTTCTGGCTTTTGCAGCTGGATTTACTGCTAACTCAGCAGCTAACCGCAGGTGGTACGCAAGAGGAGGGTAAATCGTTCAAAAGAACATTCCTAAACGCATGTTGGTCACCGTTGCAAACCGCACTTTTTGTGTGCGAAACACGGTAAAGAATTTTACTAGGGGCACGTTGCCCTGCTTTCACCACCGCATGCAAGCTGCTCTCAAATTTGCTAAAACGTTTAGCCGACGCAATGCCTTGCTTCGTCGCCAAAGTCTTCTTTCAGTTTCTCAAGCCGCCCGACCAACATGATTTTCAAACGATACCTGCCGTTGATGGCATTTTGCTTCGCCCTGTTTGTTGGGCAACTCCACGCTCAAGACGATTTTCGCTACGAGGCGGATTGGGATTCAATCCGCAGCCGCTACAAGTGCCCAGACTGGTTTCGTGACGCCAAGTTCGGCATTTTTGTTTTTTGGGGACCGGCTTCTGTACCGCAAGTCGGCAACGACAAGTACGGCCGATGGATGTACGGCAGCAATCCGAAGAGTAGATATGTCAGCAAGGGCGTCGACCATCGCGCCTACCACGAGAAGCATTTTGGTCACCCGTCCAAGTTTGGCTACAAGGACTTCTTTCCAAGATTCAAAATGGAAAAGTACGACCCGAAGAAATGGGTTTCACTTTTCGAACAGTCCGGCGCCAAGTACATCGTACCGGTTGCGGAAATGCACGACGGGTACGCAATGTATGCCTCCAAGCATACTCGTTGGAACGTCGTTGACGTTGGACCAGAAAAGGACGTGATGCGATCACTGGTTGATGAAGCTCGTGAAAAGGATTTGAAAGTCGGACTGTCATCTCATTTCGCGTGGAATCGAGAGTTCTACCCGAAGTGGGACAAAACGTTCGATACCAACGATCCGGCGTTTGAGGACTTGTACGGAAAACCAGTCCCCGCCGAAGATCCCCCGACTCAGGAATTCCTCGATCACTGGTGGAATCGCACGACGGACATTGTCGACCAATACCAACCAGACATTCTCTGGTTTGATTTTGGGCTCGACAAACCGGGCTTTGAGCCCGTCCACAAAAAGATAATGGCTTACTACTACAACAAGGGGCTTGAGTGGAACAAGGGAGTCGTCTTCCAAGACAAAAACATGCGTATGGAATCGTTCCCCGAAGATCTGATGGTGCTGGACATCGAGCGCGGCCGTAGAACCGAGACCAGTGAACTTCCATGGCAAACTGATACTGCGGTGGGAAAGGTATCTTGGACGTGGATCATCAACGAGAACTACAAGTCATCTGATTTCTTGATTGACGAACTAATTGATATCGTCAGCAAGAACGGCAACCTCTTGCTGTCGGTCGGTCCGAAGCCCGACGGCACGATCGGGAAAAACGAGACCGCCATTTTGAAAGACTTCGGCGCGTGGTTGGAACTCAACGGCGAGGCAATCTATGGTACTCGGCCTTGGAAGATTTACGGCGAAGGCCCCGCGAAGTTTGCGGCAGGCCAAACCAAACATAAGAACAAGCACCACACCGAGTATAACGATGTGGAGTCCGTCGCCGCTGACGTACGTTTCACCACCAAAGGCGATGTGTTATATGCCACTTCTCTTGGTTGGCCTGAAGACGGAACATTTCGCATCAAGTCGCTTCGCAGCGCCAACCCGCACGAGTCACGATCTATCGCTTCGGTGGACTTTATCAGCGGTTCAGCAAAGGTCGAGTGGAGTCAAACCGACGAAGAACTAGTCATCAAAACCGACGGCAACAAACCTTGTAAAGCAGCTTACGCTTTTCGGATCAAGTTTAGGCCTTAACCCCAAAGCCACGTGCGCGCTGCCACTTTCCTGCATAGGAACAGTTTCAAGCCACCCCTGCATCGAAAATCCTGATTTTACGTTATCATCTAGGTTGTACTCAATACAGGACGGATGACACATGAAATCACTGGAACGAAGTATTGGCCTCAGCGCCGTGGTCGCGATCAGCATCAGTGCGATGCTTGGCAGCGGCATTTTTGTACTTCCCGGATTAGCGGCGGCTAAAACAGGGCCCATGGTTTGGCTAGCTTACCTCGCCGCAGGGTTGGGAGTTTTACCCGCGGCATTGTCGAAGTCCGAACTTGCGACCGCAATGCCAACCTCTGGCGGTACCTACGTTTATCTCGAAAGAGCATTTGGCCCGTTAGCAGGAACAGTATCGGGAATCGGTCTGTGGTTATCTCTACTATTGAAAAGCGCGTTTGCACTCATTGGTTTTTCGGCTTATCTATCCGTGCTGGTGGTGGTCCCCGAGAAGCCAGTGGCGATCGCCTTGCTGGTTTGTATCACGGGGCTGAACATCGTCGGCGTGAGCATCATCGGTAAACTTCAGAAAGTGATCGTGGGCGTTGTCCTCGTGTTGCTGCTCATCATGTCTGTGTACGGCGTCTCGACGGTAGAGTGGAGTAATTTTGATGATGGATTTAAAAAAGGAACCACAGGTTTCATTGCTGCTGCTGCGTTCGTTTACGTTTCCTACGCTGGCGTAACCAAAGTCGCCGCGATCGCAGAAGAGGTTAAAAATCCCGCGCGCAATCTTCCGCTGGGGATTCTAATATCATGGGTCCTTGTGATGTGCATCTACGTCTTCGTGGTGTTCGTCCTCGTTGCCAACGTAAATCACACAGAGCTCAGCGGGTACAACAAAGCTGACGGCACCTACGAACCCGATTTGCATCCGATCTACACCATGGCAACGATTCTTGGGGGCCCAATTGTTGGCTACATCGCAGCCGTGTTTGCGGTCTTGACGATGACTTCGATGTCAGTGGCAGGTTTGCTGGCGGCATCACGGTTTCCCTTTGCTATGAGTCGTGATCAACTGCTGCCCGAAAAACTACATGAGATCAACGAGAATTTCAAAACGCCCGTCTGGTGTATTTTGCTGACTGCCGTGACGATGGCGGTCAGTATTTTGTTTCTCCCGATTGAGAATATCGCGAAACTGGCCAGTGCATTCATGATCGTGGCTTTCATGTTCATTTGCGGAACGGTCATTGTTTTGCGCGAAAGTGCCGCGACATGGTATCAGCCAAAATTTCGAGCACCGTTTTATCCTTTTCTGCAAATTATTGGTGTTTTGACCGGTGCTACTTTGCTGTGGTCGATGGGACTAACGAGTCTGATTGCCATTACAGGTATTTGCCTCATCGGGGGTGCGTCCTATCTTGCTTACGGGCGTCATCAAACATCGCGTTTAGGGGTGGTTGGGCGAATGGGACGGCGTACGGACCTCGTTGGCTCTGGCAAAGAGGAAATCGAAGACGAATCTCCTCTCGGTCTCGATGAAGATCTGCCCAGCGAAGCCGCCGTTGTGGTTCCGTTGTTCGGAAGCGAGCGTTCCCCTGAAACGCTGGTCGAAATGGGAGCCGCCCTCGCCCATCACCGCAAGCTTGAAGTCTTGCACGTGACCGAAGTTCCGGAGCAACTGATTCTGGCCGACGTCCTTGAAGAAGACCACCTTTCCATTGCTCTCCGCCGCCGCATCCATGTGATGGCCGAAGAAGAAGACGTGAATTTAGAGTACGACACCACTGTTTCTCATGACGTCGTCCAGACGATTCACAAGGTCGCTGATCGATTGCACTGCGAATGGGTGGTGATGGAATCTGCATCGCGACGCACAAAAGGAATTACATTCCAGAATCAGCTTGGCTGGCTTCAAGATCATCTCCCCTGCAACCTAGCTGTGTTCAAGGACGCTGGCGTGCGTTACATCCGCAAGATCATGGTGTTTGCCGAACCGGGTCCGCATGACTCATTGGTCGTTACGACCGCAGACCATCTGGCTGACATCTACAAAGCCGATTTAAGTTTTGTCTGTTTCGTGGATGAGAACGAAGAACCGATTAACGTCCAAGCGAAGGTTGACTACGTCGATCAGCTTCGCGATCTCTGCGTGAACAAGACTGAGATGGTCCAGCTTAGTGGTTACAGCGAAATGTCTGCGATTGAGAAAGCGACTGAACGATTTGATCTGCTGGTCATGGGCGCTCCTCCACCCCGTACTCTCTCCACACGGCTTTTCGGAACCGAGAAAGATCTTCTGACGCGCAATAGCGCTTGCAGCGTGTTGTGGTTGAAAACGCCCAGCGAACAGACTCACGATGCGCTCAACGTTGTTCATCGCGAATCCGAGAGCGACTTTGACCTGATGAAGTACATCTCGGTGGATTCCATCAAAACCGGAGTCAAGGTGCAGAAGAAAGAAGAGCTGTTCCGACTTGCGACGGAGGAAATCGCTGGAGAGTTTGATGATGAGATCAGTCCGTTGATCATCAGCACGGCCTTATGGGAGCGTGAACAGATGCAAGTCACCTCGGTCGGCAACGGCATCGCGATGCCGCACGCGACGTTGTCACGTGCGCCAACGGGCAGTTCGACGATCGCCATTTACACGCTCGCAAATGAAATCAATTTTGGCGCTCCCAATGGTGCCAAGGTCGACATTTGTTTCTTCACTATGGGACCTCCCGCTGATCGACAGGTTCACCTAGAAATCCTATCGCAACTTTCGCGTATGGCGCTCAACGAAAAGTGCCTTGAGGATTTGCGTTCAGCCCCGACCCCCGAGGACCTTTACGAATGCATTCGAAAGTTTTGTAGTTAACCGGTCCGCGAATTTTAGATCGCGAGATACCATATCAAGCCGCGTTGCGGGCCTCGGTCAACTTGCGCTTCTCTTTGCGGCTGAGCTTCTTCTCCGCTCGGCGTCGCCGCTTCTCTTGCTCAAAGTTAAGTTTGATTTTCTCAATCTCTTCTTGCGACAAAGGCTCGAGCGTGTTTTGGTTCACACCCGCCATGTTGGCCAATTCTCGCGCGACGGCAGTAGTCAACATACGGCGACTTTCGGTGAACACCTCAACGGCGGGAGCACCGTCAAGAATCTGGTGGTCAAATGTCAGCACCATGTGCGCGATACCTTTTCTGGGCGTCGGATCGGTTCCAAGTATCGTCGCGTTGAATCCTAGGTGCCCGTTGGCTCTTGCTCCCTTGTATCCTGAGATGCTCATCCCAAACGTCCCCATGTGACTGGCGCGTTTCTGAGGCCACATATTGAACATCACCCACCAGCCAAACCGACGGATGAATTGCGGGCATTTGGCAAACGAAACTTGATGTCGAAATTGCTTAATTTCCTCGATGGGAGCCTTGCGATACTCGTCATACTGCTTCTGAAGCTCAACCAGCGACTGATTTTCTGGTTCATTAAACCGAGCAAAAAATAGACGTTCTTCACCATTGTGCTCACGCCCGATCGTCATCATGCAAACGTTCTGATGGTGCTGGTAGAGATGAGCCCAAGGGAACCGTACGTAGCACTGTCTAAGCTCAGGACGTTCTCGGCACACGATGGCGTGTGCCTTCATCATCAACACGTTCCAAGAGATCTTTGGGCGTGTCATGCGGCGGAGCTTCGAAATCAAAGTCACGTCCCAGTCCGCTGAAAATGCGGCCATCGGCATTTTATTGGAGATGTGAATCACATCGTCCACCAACCGTCTGCCGTTGGAAAGCGGAATGCGTTTACCCATAACATCGTCCCTGATGAAATCACTATCGAAGCAGCCAATCTCTTCATCGGGCCGCAACTACGCTCAAGAGAATAGACTTAAGTGCATCCGAAGTTTGCCAGTATCATTCTAGTTTGACAACCGGAATCAAGACCTGCTAGCACGCCGCTTTTTCTTCTTGACGGTAACGTTATTCGATTTCTTCAATCTGATGATCCAACGATTGGTGCCACAGCACGTGCACTTAAATGGCCCAACAAAGCGGTTCAAGCCAAACGTCAGCCCGGTTATATATGAATTTAGCCAAGACTTGCGACTGGCACGCCGGTGATTCTCCCGCCGATTACACCCACGACAGAACATTCGTCGCTTTTTCTTCCGTGAACGAGAATGCGAGCTCTGCTGGTCGTCTTCAAAGTCTTCCTCCTCGTACTCTCCGTCCTCGTACTCTCCGTCGTCGTACTGGTCGTCATCGTACTGATCTTCCTCATACTCTCCATCCACGTAGTGGTCCTCTACCGAGGAATCATCATCTGAGTAGTCGTTGGAATAGCCATCTGTGTATTCATCTTCAGGGTGGTCACCCATTTCGTCATTTTCGTTCGCCATCTTATTCTTGATCCTCACTTAATTTGGCCAGCACGCTAAGGTCCTCCAAAGTGCTCACGTCTCCAGCTGCTTCTCTGCCGGCCGCAACGTCACGCAACAGCCGTCTCATGATTTTTCCGCTGCGCGTTTTAGGAAGTGCATCGGTAAACCGTATATCGTCCGGAACCGCCAACGCACCGATCTCTTTTCGCACGTGCAATCGCAACTCATTACGAAGCTCCTCCCCAGCTTCCGCACCCTTGACGGTCACAAACACACAAATCGCTTGCCCCTTTAAGTCGTGCGGTCTGCCGACGGCGGCACACTCGGCCACATGTTCGTGAGAGACTAATGCACTCTCGACCTCGATTGTACTCAACCGATGGCCCGATACGTTGATCACGTCATCAATTCGGCCCATGATCCAGTAATAGCCGTCGTCGTCGATCCGCGCGTTGTCACCGGTTAGGTAGTTACCCGGATACGTTTTCCAGTACTGCTCCTCGAAACGGGCGTCGTCATTCCAGATGCCACGCAACATTCCCGGCCATGGCTGGGAAACGCACAGCATTCCGCCATGGTTCTTTTCAACAGGTTGCAGTGACTCGTCGATGATCACCGGAACCACACCCGGTAGCGGTAACGTACAACTTCCGGGTTTAGTTGCAGTTGCCCCCGGCAGTGGGCTCATCATGATGCCGCCGGTCTCGGTCTGCCACCAAGTATCGACGATCGGACACTTCTCGCCGCCGATCTTTTCGTGATACCAAATCCAAGTATCCGGATTGATTCCTTCGCCTACGGTGCCTAGCAATCGCAGGCTACTAATATCGTGTTTGTCGATATGTTCGTCGCCCCATTTAACAAAGGCCCGAATCGCAGTGGGGGCGGTGTACAGAATCGTTACCTTGTGCCGTTCCACGATATCCCAAAAACGGTTCGGGGCAGGGTGGTTCGGCGCGCCTTCGTACATCATGCAGGTCGCACCATTGCTCATCGGACCGTATACGATGTAACTGTGCCCGGTGATCCAACCGCAATCTGCGGTGCACCAGTACACGTCTTCAGGTTTCCAATCAAAAACCCACTGAAATGTCTTTTTGGCCCAGAGGTTGTAACCGGCAGTGGTGTGTCGAATGCCTTTGGGTTTCCCTGTCGAACCACTGGTGTAAAGAATGAACGAGGTCGTCTCGCTGTCCAAGGGTAGGGCAGGGCAGTCGTCGTGGGCATCTTTCATCAGATCGTGCCACCAATGATCACGCCCTTTTTTCATCGAGCAATCGTTGTTGGTCCGCTGTAAAACGATGCAGCACTCGACCGATGGCGATTTCTCTAGCGCGGCATCGACCGTCTCCTTAAGCGGAAGCGTCTTGCCACGGCGGAACAGTCCGTCGCTGGTGATCTGCACTTTTGCGGAAGCATCATTGTTGCGGTCAGCAATCGCCTCGGCAGAGAACCCGGCAAAGATCACTGAATGAATCGCGCCGATACGCGTGCAGGCCAGCATCGCGATTGCCAGCTCAGGCGTCATCGGCATGTAGATCGAAACCACATCCCCGACGCCCACGCCCAACCCCTTAAGAGCGTTGGAAAACTTGCAGACCTCAGCGTGTAGCTGGCTATAGGTCAAAGTAAGCGTATCGCCCGGTTCGCCTTCCCAGATGATCGCGACGCGCTCTCCGTTGCCAGCTTCAATGTTGGCATCGAGGCAGTTATAGGAGATGTTCGTCTTGCCGTTGATAAACCATTCGACATGGCTGCCCTCGTGCTTGCACACTGTGTCGAAAGGCTCAAACCAATGCAGTTCCTCTTTCGCCGTGTCGCTCCAGAATTTATCAGGATCGTTCTTGGCCGCATCATAGAGTTTTCGATAGTCTTCCATCGATGCGATGGTCGCATTTTGACGGAACTGATCCGACGGAGGAAACAGCCGGTCTTCGTGCATCACGTTGTCGATTTGTCCGGTCTCTGAATCTGTCATCGCGGGGTCCTGGTGAGCAAAATGCTGGAGGGCTGATCAGCTACCGATTGTAAAGGCAACTTCACAACTTACAAGTGAAACAGAACCTCGTAGCGTTGGCCGTTGTGCAAAAGTGCCCCGAAACAGCCTTACTCGACTTCGCGTACCAGTTCTTTTTCGACCAGTCGTTCGCGTAAAAGACTCATGCGTCCAAGCGTATTGAGAAACGCTTCCTGGCTCATCGTTACCGTTTGCATGACTCGAGGCGCTCCAGTAGGGTTGTTCTGATTGAGCTCAATCATCTCCAACTCAATCCCCTTGGGACTCATTCCGATGTTCCCGACGCCATCGACCTGCAACTCGGTAACAAGTTGCGGTTCGGAAGAATCTGCCGCGCTGTCGTCAGGAATGTAGTAGACCACGTGAGCCAGGACAGCGACGGCAACCAGAAGGTTCAGTACCAGCAAGATCACGACTAAATTACTGGAACCATTGGAAGTGTTTGCGGACGAATCGGCCATCGGAGAATCCTGAGCTGGGAATGCTGGTGGTTTGAAAACCGTATTGTCATTCTCCGACGGTCAATTTCAATCGGTTCAGCGCGTTTCTTTCGTCCAGCAACGACGAAAGCCAATTTCATGCCCGTTCATCCCGCCCAATCGTTAATGCCCCATGGCTTAGCCCGTCGGAAACTAGCGGTTGTAACCTACGCCAAACGTAAATCCGTTGATGCCGAAATCGCCTTGAGGGTCGACGGCAGTTCCGCCACCGAGCCACGTTTGATGAAGGTAGCCCACCTTGGCTGTCCAGTAACGCCCATCGGCTACCATCTTTTTTAACTGAACACCGCCAGCGAAATCGATGACCGTGATGAACTCGTCTGCCCCAAAACGCCGCTCGACGATTCCAGCATCGTTATTGACGAATTGATCGCGGCGACCGAAAAGCCCTTTGCCGCCGAAACTGGTTACTAACGTCAGCGGCGTGTGCCCAACAGGACGAAAGTACTCCAAGGCGAACTGAGGACCGTAGCCGCGGAAGTCAGTCGTGTTAACTAGTCCGCCAATCGAAGCGTTCGCCGCATCATTCACCTCAACCAACAGCGACTGCGCGACGTTGGCATACATGAAACCGAATTTTCCATTCAATCGAGAAATTGGAAACTTCAGCTCTTTGAAGAAATTTAGCCCGATGGTTTCCATTTCAAATGAGTGATCGGCCGTCAGCGTATCCCCTACGTTGTCAGCACCAATGCGGGAGAACCGTCCCGGCCCTGTTACTGATGCGATCGAGGCCACGCTGCCGGTGCCGTCGTTTGTTGCGCTAAGCGTGTTCGCATTTTCTGTCAAATTGAAGTAACTCAACTCAACCCCCGGTCCGTACCGCGATTCAAATCCGAATTTGAACTGAGGGGCGTAGGTGGTCCCAAATTCAAACGGTTGGCTTTCAGAGAATTGAGCACCGTCGATCGACAACCCGGTGTTGCCAAGGAACGAAGGACGCAGTGCATTTACTTCCGCGTTGTAGAAGAATTTCCCCGTCGCAATGATTTCTTTAAATGGCGGGTAGTCCACCTTCTTTTTTTCATGGTCAAACTTTTTTCCGTCGTCATGAATAGGACGATTGCGAACCGTCGGCATAGGAGCTCGATGCCCGAGGTCGGGACGAAAGTTTGGCAGCACTTGCTGTGAGGCCTGCAGCGTAGGCTGTTGCGGCTGAACCATGGAGGTCCAGTTAGGAACGTGTTGACCAGATCCTTGCGGCGCAACCATTTCGTTTTCTTGAAAACTGGCCCCTCCATTGGGATGTTGCCATTGGCCGGCCGGGCTTGTCTGTTCGTTGGGATAGTCGAATCCGACGGCTGGTAGGCGCTCATTCGATACCGGCGCCTCCTGCGGGAAAAACTGCTGAGGGTAGGGCTGGGTCTGTATCGGAGCTGAGGGTGTTGCAGGCGATAGATTGTGAGGCTGCGGGTACATCCCAAGCTCTGAGTTGGTAGTGGAGGGTAGTAGGACGTCTTGCGCGTCTAAAGCTATCGGCGAGCTCGTTGGAGAGACTGCTTCACTTGGAGCGACCGGAGACACCGTTTCTTTTCGAGTGAACGGGAATAGCGAATCACTCTCATTTTTGAGAATGGACGAACTTGGCCCGTCGAAGGGAAAATCCTGCGCTTGAGCGTATCGTTCACTCGCTGGTAAAGAGGGCTGGCCCTCGTGGCCCTCGTCGGATTTGTTTCGGAAAGATGGAGTGTCTGAACCAGTGTTGCCCGACAATTCGCTCTCAGAGCGATAATCACTGGTATTGGTCAATGGTGTAAACGCTGGCTCCTGTTCCAGAATCAAGACTGACTTCTGTTCTGACTCAGAATCTTCGCTCGAGCTATTGATCACGATTTCTTGCTTTGAAGAAATGGTTTGCCCGCCGAAAACGGAAGACGTATTCGAATAGTTAGGCGCGGCGCCTGAAGGGGTTGGGAAGCGTCTCTGGGGAAGATTCCTATCAGTCGCTTGTTGGCCCCAACTGTTTGGAGACATTGCTGTATACTCATTGACCTGCTGGTCGGTGAACGTCGGCGAACCAGTGGCCTGATTGCTAAGGCTTAACTGTCTCCTAGCCGCCGGGACAGCTCCACCGTAAGCCTTTTCCATAGCCGAATAGTTTTGCCCCCAACTGCAGGCGTTGAGCCATGGCAATAAGACTAAGGTGGCGGGAAGTAATAATCTGCTGACGAACATTGTGGGTTCCTAAGTGCCGGAGACGATCAAGCCGGTTCATCCGGATTATCGTTTCTATCATCGCTACAAGCAAAATCGGAATAACCGTTAGCGCTTAACAGAAAAATCGAATCGAACGTTGAACTCGTGCCGACCGTTGGATCCCCCACAATCGATATATTTTAACACGGCCGCTATTTGGTCGAAAACGACGAGGAATCTAAGACACATGTCCAAGAACGAACTCAAAAAGCTGCAACAACAGTTGATCTCCGCAAGTGATAGCAACTCGCTGGCATCCACCGTGCGCCTCGCCGATGAATATCTGGCGCTGTCACCAAGCTCGGTAAAAGCACTGATCGACAAGGCTCACGCGTTGGCGGGCCTGTCCCGATACGAGGAATCTTTGGGCGTTTACCGAGCGGCAATTGACGCGCTGCAGGACGATCAATCTCCGGACGCCATCTATGGCGAGATAGGAAATCTTTATCGGGCCAAAGGCGAGTTCTCTCAGGCGATCGTGTACTACCAGAAACAGATCGAATCAGATCCCGACGACGCAACCGGCTATTTGTTTCTTGGTACGCTGCAACTGCAGCAAGGCGAAATTGCCGCTGCTCTAGAAACGTTAGAGAGCGCAAGCCAGTGCTCAAGCGGTTGTTTGGAAGAGCTAAAATTGGCGTTGGGCAACACGATGCGTGCCAAGGGAGAATACGAACAGGCGGCAGCGCACTACACCGAAGCGCTTCAACTCTCTCCCAACGATGCGTTGGCCAAAGCTGCTTTGAAGGATGTTCGCCAGGCGATGGCCGGTTCTGGGTAAGTGATGCTCCGTTCACTCCCTTATGCTCCTGCATTCCGACCGGAAAATGGTGCTAGGGAACACCGCCGCCAAAGCAAAATGCCACTGTCAAAAAAGAAAGCCGGCAGTTTACACTGTCGGCTTTCTCGCATTCTTTGACCTAGACGTAACAGCCTAGCGGCTAACCGTTTTATTTGCGGTGCCATTCATCTCAACTGTCAACGCTTTAGTTAACGCCTCAAGTTGCATGAAGTCGTGGTAGCCTGATGCGATGTACCGCACGGTTCCGTTGTGATCTACAAACAAAGTCGTTGGCAACAAAACGCGCCCGGGAATCTGAGACTTGATCGCTTCGGTACCGACAGCCAATTTGTAATCGATGTCATTGTCGATCGCAAAATTCTTAACCGCATCGACCGCTGAAGCCGGGTCATTCGGCTCGTCCATCGAAATACCGATGACCTCTACCTTACCCGAGCCGTACTCGTGATCCAGTTTGACGAAATGCGGAATGCCTTTACGACACGGAGCACACCAAGTCGCCCAAAGATCGACGACGGTAACTTTTCCTTTTAGCTCGCTGGAGCTAATGCGACCACCGTCAACATCGGCAACGTCAAAGTTTAACTGAAACTGACCGAAGCTAGCAAGTTCCTCTCGACTCCAACGAGCCAGTTTCTTCTTGTAGGCAATCTTATGAGCACGCACAGACTCTTTTAGCTGCCGCTGATCAACTTCTGCGAAAGCAGGATCAGATGCGACCGTATCAAATTCGGTGTACCCAATTTCAAATGCTTCATTGACTGTCTCCAAAGCCGAGACCTCGTCATCGTTGATCGCGTGAGCGCGAGCAAGATTCATCAACGGGCCACCGAGAACAGCGATAGATTGGCTGGGGTATCCCGGATTGTTTCGAAGGTTCTGGGCAATTTTTCCCTGAGCCGAAAACAGCTGGCCACCGATGCGTTTGTTGCGGCCGAGGATCTCATCACCGAGCGTTCCGAGGGACGTCATAAAGTGATAGGCTAACTCGGCGTCGCCCTGCCCAGTGCAAAGCTTCGACTTGTGAAGTGAGTTGGCAGCCTTAATCGCTCCGTTTAACAATTTCTTATCCCACTTCTTTCCATCGCGTTTCGCCATTGCGGTCAGCGAGTCGATGTAGTGGATGACAAAACGAGGATCGTGTTTGGCACCTTCGTAAGCTTGAGTCGCCAATGCAAGTGCTGATTTCAACTTGCCGTCGCCGGCTAGTTGATCTGCCCGGGCAAGCATCTGATCCGGGGACTGACTTTGTCCGTTAGGAAAATGACTCTGATCATCAGGAAAACTGGTGTAAGCCCCGCGTGCTTGCGGTGCTAGAGGCGTGACTGCCGAAGCAGTAGAAGTAGAAAGCGTTGAGAGTGTCGAAGCAAAAATGAATCCGCAAAACATCCTAAAAACTAAGCGCATTTCAAATCCTGTTGCTATCTTCATGGTGGTAATCGGGACGCGGGCGGGCCGTGTACTCCGTCCGTGAAGATATAGTTGAGAACGCTGAAACTGGTCAGCGTGACACTTCAAACCTTTGAAGCATCCTCGTAAAATCCGTTGGGCAATAGGCTAACCACGCCCAAGACGAGTTCCAAGCTTCAACGTCCGATTTCGACACGTTTTTTAACCCAAAAACAGCAGCTCTGTTTTTCGCTCGACAAAAACCGTCTTAAAAAGGCATTTAAAACAGGAGGTTTTTTTGTGAGGTATCTCCCACCTTCCGCATGCGAAAACGATGTCACCCCTTAAAGCCCTCTTAGGGCGTGATCAAGTGGGCTTGCTAAGTTCAAGAATTCGTTTAGCCCATGATTTCCTATTTTGGAAACGGACGCAGCCCTAACAACATTTCGGCTCTCTCGGTCAAAGGTTGTGCCGCCAGCGCCTCGTCGGTGTAATGTGCCAAATTCTTTTCGACCAGTGAATAGACTGCTTGGCGATCAAGGCTGGTGTCGACGTCCACGCATTTGTTCTTGCTCCTAAACAACTCAACGGTGGGTAACGTTACAGCTTTGAAGGTGTCGAACCTCAGTTTAATGGTATCGATATTATCGTCCTTTCGCCCGGTGTATTTGGCGCGGGCGAGAATCCGTTTTTCCAGAACTTCGTAGGGGCACTCGAAGAAGAGCATTTTAGGTAGCTCCGCCTCGCGTCCGAAGCACTCGTACCAACCTTCCAAATTTTCCAATGACCGAGGAAACCCATCGAGCAAAAAATTCTTCTTCCCCGTCGTACGAGTGATCGTTTCCATCGCGTCTTTGAGTAGCGGCACGACTATCGAGTTTGGCACCAGTTTTCCATCGGCCAGCAACGCGTCTATCGTGGCAGCCACCGCCCCGCCTTTAGCCTGTTCAGCTCGAACCAATTCGCCAGTAGACAGATGAGTCCAGCCCAGCTGTGATTCGGCCAGCTCACACATCGTGCCTTTTCCAGCGCCGGGGCCACCGAGTACGAAAACCACATTGGGATCGGGGCAGGGCTGACGTGGATCGAAATGATGCAGCACAACTTTTGGCGCCGGTGCAACTCCTTTCTTATAGACGTGCCACTCCAGACCAGTCGGTGGCATTTCATCGTCACAAGTAGCGTCATACGCAAGGTGACCATCAAGTCGACAGATTCTCCAAGACTTGTAAGTGTTGGAGTACGAAAGGGCAGGGCTTCGAGCAGATTTACCGTCAGCTCGATCCCAAGCCATTCGACCATTCCAGTAACCCGGGCTCGAAACGGTCCCCGATTCAGATTCGACAGGCGGTGCGGTCGAGGGAACAAACAGACCGTCAACCTCGGGAAGGCCGGCTCCCGAGACTTCGACAAAGAACGTGTTCGTTTTCAACTCTTCGGTATCACCCATGATATTTTCTTTGTTTGGTTACTGACAAATTTAGTTGTCGGAGACAAATCCGGTTTTCGGGTTGTGCGCGGGCCCGATTGTAACACTTACACCCGGTTTAGCCGCCCGGGCATTGGTAAAATTGATCTGGGGCAATTGCGGGAAGAATTCTACAATGACGATTATAGATGGAAGGATTCCGCAAACGAACTTTGGCAAAAAAGAACCATGATTGATATCGCACAAATCATTCAGCTGCAAACTGACACCGTGGCCCAGTGGCACCGGGGACCAATCGAAAACAACGCCACGGAACTACTGGCGACCGTTTGCACACAACATTCGTTTAATTACCAATTGTGGCATGAGGAAGATATCGCGCGTAGTCCCGATGTTTCCGATCAGGAAATCGCCCGCGTCAAACGCTCCATTGATCGATTCAACCAACAACGTAACGACTGGATCGAAAAACTAGACGATCAGATCGCCGATCTCATAACCTGTAACGGCGTCTCTCCAGCGGCAGA
>CAZDBE010000122.1:0-15152 GCA_964503675.1 uncultured Pirellulaceae bacterium
TCTCGTCAGCGCGGAAAGTAGTCATGCCCTGTTAAAAGAGTTTGGTTTTTCTCGGTTTCTCGTAGTTCAGGTAGCAAAACTAAGAAAATGGCTTGGAATGGGCAGCTAACAGAATGGAACCAACAGTGCTTACGCCGGAGAAGACCGACCGAATCATTCAGATGGCTTGGGAAGATCGCACCACCTTCGACGCCATTCGCGAACAGTTCGGGCTTGAACCGGGACAAGTTATCAAATTGATGAGGGCCAATCTCAAGCCATCTTCTTTTCGCCTTTGGCGGAAACGCACTGATGGTCGCAAGACCAAACATCTTCAAAAGCGAGGGTTTGTCGTCGGTCGCTTTCGCTGCTCCAGTCAACGCGGTTAACTTCTGTCTTTTTACAATCGACTGCGATCAATCGGGGGCATCTAATGGCAGTCCAATTGGTATGGTTCAAACGCGATTTGCGAATCTCCGATCACGCGCCGCTGATCCATGCAGTCGCATCCGGTTTTTGCGTTGGACTATATGTCTACGAGCCCGAACTTATCGAAGCTGAGGACCATGACGCGGCTCATCTGAACTTCGTAAACCAATCTTTAAGTGAGCTAAGGAACAATCTGCGACGATTGGGCGGCGAGTTGCTACTAAGAACGGGACGGATGCCAGATGTGCTTGCTGATCTCCATCAGCAAATCGGCATCGAGATAATCTGGGCTCACGAAGAGACGTTCAACGATCTTAGCTACCAGCGCGATCGCCGAGTCCGAGCTTGGGCAAAATCCAAACAGATCGTTTTTAAAGAAATGCCACAGTACGGCGTCGTCCGTCGGTTGAAAGATCGTGACGGATGGGCGCGGCAGCGTGATCAGCGCATGAAGCAACCTCTGCTCAGTTCGCCTAAGCAGATTCAGCTTCCTACGAACTTCGGAAGGGTTTCCGCTGGTGAAATTGCGACGGTCGACCAATTCAAAGTTCACTCTTTCACTCGCGTCGATGTGCAAGTGGGCGGCGAACAGAACGCGGCCGATTGTCTGCGTACATTCCTGCAATCGCGCGGTGTAAATTATCGCAGCGACATGTCTAGTCCCGTTACTGGCGAGCAAGGCTGCAGTCGTCTGAGTCCCTGCATCGCCTACGGGAACATCTCGATGCGAACCATCCACCACCAAGCCGAAGCGCGAATCGCCGAATTAAAAGAGAGTCGAAAGTCTGGCACTGAGATAGAACCGACTTGGCTGCAGTCACTTTCCTCGTTCAAGTCTCGGCTAAGCTGGCATTGTCACTTTATGCAGAAGCTCGAGGACGAACCGTCAATCGAGTTTCATAACTTCAATCGGGCTTACGACGGATTGCGAGAGGATGAGTTCAACCTCGAATATTTCGATGCGTGGTGTCGCGGCCAAACCGGCTATCCAATGGTCGATGCTTGCATGCGAGCTTTGCATCAAACCGGTTGGATCAATTTTCGCATGCGGGCCATGTTAGTTTCCTTCGCCTCGTACCACCTGTGGCTACATTGGCGTCAACCGGCGCTATACTTGGCGAGGCTGTTTCTGGATTACGAGCCGGGAATTCACTACAGCCAGATTCAGATGCAGTCCGGCGTCACTGGCATCAACTCAGTTCGAATCTATTCCCCGATAAAACAGGTGGTGGATCAAGATCCGCAGGGCTTGTTCATTCGGCGGTACGTTCCCGAACTTGCCGAGGTGCCAGACAAGCATCTTGCTGAACCGCACAAAATGACTCTGATGGAGCAGTCGTTCTACGATTGTCAAATCGGCAGAGACTACCCTGAACCGATCGTCGATCATCGTGAGCGCTATAAAGCAGCACGTACGCGAATTCATGCTCACAAAAGTTTGCCCACGACGCGTCAAGCTTCAGCGAAAGTCTATCAAAAACACGGTTGTCGTAAGAAGCCGATGAGCCAACGGCGAGGCAAGTAACAGGATGGCACACCAGAAGCCCAATTTGCCGGAGAAGATTTGCGTCGTCTGCAAGCGCCCTTTCAAATGGCGCAAGAAATGGAAAAAGGTATGGAGTAGCGTCAAGTACTGCAGTCAAAAGTGCCGGCGAAGCTGATCGGCTCACTGAGGGGCTAGGCGATCCCATTCTGCAAACGCGATTGGTGCAAAAATCGCTACAATTGACGCAGTAAAAAGTCCGATGCTAAGCGGTGTAGACATTTCAAACCGAGCGAGGCCATTAATCGTTTGAAAACACGCAAATGCGAACTGTAGGGCAAAGGAGATCGCCAGACACCGAATGGTCAGAATTCTTCGTTCTGGTTTCAACCCAAGCCACCGCAAAGCCCACACGGCTAACGGTAGAAATTGCAGAGCGTGAATCGCGATACCATGTGGGAATTTGGTGACACCGGCCGCCCCGTATACCTCAGCATCTAAACCATCAGCGATCCGACGGTAGCCGTAGCTGGAGATTGCGAATCCCACCAAACAGGACGCCACAAGGAAGATCATCCCAGCCCGTACAGAAAATGCGTAGTCGGGCGGGAGCTCCAGCTTGCCGAAGCAACGGATACAAAAATAGACGATCCCTGCGAAAGCAACGCTGATCAGCCACAGCATTGATGAATCAACGCCCGCGTCATAGACGCTATCACGATTAAAATGCGAAGCAACTCCGCGCCATCGTTGAAGCGTGATCAGGCCAACTTCAATGGTCAGTGAAACTGAGACGATCCACGCAACCGGTTTGTCGAGAATTATAGGCCTTAAGTTTGTCGCCAGCCAACCTAGAGAGCAAAGTGTCAGACCAGTCGAAACTCCGAAGAGGATAGGCTTTCGCCATGAAACGCTTCCTGCCCAGCTTCCACCGTCGGATAACCAGACTGCAAGATGAATCAGCCCCGATGCCAGAAGAATGATACCTGAAAGCGTGAGGATATCGCGCCAACTTTTAGCTCCCAATCCAACCTGAATATTTTCACCTTCGATTTTAGCCATTGGTTCGGCTTTCTGCTTAACTTTCCGATTGGTTCATCGATGCTGCAAATTGACTTTGTGAAAAGTTTATTCCACTACTTGTTCGAATAACCCGTTGGCGGTTTTGTCGAACAACATCTTTACCCCAGACCGAGTCAAAACCGACCCTTTTCCCGAGCAATTCTTACTGTTATGCCGCAAATGCAAGACAAATAGAGTAAACGTTCCAACTGGTGGCCTGTTGCGAGAGAGCCCAAGCTACGGTCAAACCCCTCGTGCACAGAAAACCATATTAAGAAAGAGAATCATGTTTGGATTCAAGTCAAAGAGGGAGAAGCTCGAAGCAAAACTTGCGAAGACTCTAAAAGAGGCTTTTGAGCTTTCACACACCGACCGCAAAAAAAGTGACGAGAAGAACGCCGAGGCTGATGAAATAACAAAGCAGCTTGATGCATTGGATTGAGACGGTTCCCGACGTCTACTTCAATCAGGTAGCTTGGAGAACGACTCCTTGTTTGGGTAGAGACAACGCAAGTAGCATTCCCGTTGTCGCAAGTACTGCGAGAATCGTGAAGGCAAGATCATAGCTGTTGAATCGGTCAAAAAGCATTCCGGCAATAACCGGACCGGCGGCACCACTGATCGTGCCAAAGAACAACACAGTGCCAAATATTGCACCATGTGATTTCATTCCAAAGTACTCAGCCACCGAGGGAGATACGGCAGTAAACAGTCCACCGTGGGCTAAGCCATAGATCAATGCCACAGGGAACAGTATCAATGTTGAGTCGGACAATCGGAGTATAAGGATCGCGATTAGAAGTGTCGTGAGACAAGTGGTGAGAATTGATCGTGCACCAAATCGATCGAGCAAGTGCCCAACTAACAGCCGACCGAAGATACTCGCCGCACCTAATGTAGAGAGGACTGTTGCGGCTACTTCTGGTGCCATCCCTAGGTCGGTCGCGTGAGGAACGATGTGCAAAGGAATTGCCATCATCGACGGTAGAAAACAAAACTGAATCGCACAGAACGTCCAAAACGTTTTGTCTCTCCGGGCTTCTTTAAAATTCACTCCCTCTATCTCACCGCTGCCTCGGTCTGCCATGCCACCATGTAACGCGGCCCGACTACGTTGCATGAATTGTGACAAAATGAGCAGAATCGCTCCCGCCAGAATCCCTAAGACAGCAAATGCGTTTCTCCAGCCGCACGTTGCCAATAGAAAGGTGACAAGTAGTGGCACAATGATTTGACCGCAGCCACTTCCAGCTTTGACAATTCCAGTCATCAAGCCTCGTCGCAACGGATACCAACCTGAAACTGTTGAGAGTGTTACCACATCATGTGTGGCGAACCCAAGTCCGACCAGCAGACCGTAGCAAACAAGCAGTTGCCACGGAGACGTCATGCCGGACATCAAAACATAGCCAATGCCCGTGGTAAGCCCGGTTGCTGCTAAAACCCACCGGGGCCCAAATCGGTCCGTAAGTTGCCCGGCCAGAATCGCGAAGACGCCCATCACGAGAATTGATAGGGAGGAAGCGCCAGAGAGAAGTGTTCTTGACCAGCCGAGTTCTTCTTCTAGGACTTTGAAGAATACTCCATAGCCAAACATCATTCCAATAACGACTGATTGGATGAGGAAAGCTGCTGAAACAACGCGCGTTTGAGGAGTCAAATTTCTCTACCTTGTGACTTTATGAATCCGGCGACTGTTTATAGCACAGACAGGTATCCCGTGGGTACGTATGAGGATTAACGAGCGCGAAGGTGAAAGGGCTGTCTTTTCATCAGTGGCCTAAGGGTTGGAAAAGTAAGTAACGCCAATAAAGGCCTTCTGGCCCAAATACGGTGTTTCAGTCGTTCAATCGCCAAGGAGTTTGCCCATGCTGATTCTTTCTTCTGGCTCAAATCCGAGCGACTGGTAGAAAGCGGTGACAGAAGAATTATTGGCGCGAACTTGAAGGTTGAGTTTTGGGCAACCAAGCTGTACAAGTGCTGATTCGGCATGCCGAACCATTAAAGAACCAACGCCTTGGCGGCGGTAGTCTTTGTGAACGGCGACCGAATAAAGCCAACCACGGTGTCCGTCGTAGCCTGCGAGGATGGTGCCGACAATTGTTGTGGCGGTTACTGCAACAAAGAACAATCCGTCGTGCGCGTCGACCTTACGGTCGATGGCCGAAAAGGGATCGTTGTGTCCTGTTGAATTTGAAAACGTCTTCCGCCAAAGCAAAGCAACCTGCTCGCGATCGGCCGATGTGTAGCTGCGAATTTCCATCGTTGGGGTTTCCGTCCACTAAGTCTTGATAGCGATTTCGAGCTTCTGACCGGTCTGCAATTTGATTGGGCTAGCGAATGTTGCTCGAACCTCTTCGCTGACATTGGCATGCTCCGTTTCAACCGGTCTGCCGTCCAATTGTATAGTAACGGCACGCGCTTTTTTGCCGGCGGGCAATTCAAGGAAAACTTCAGTCAAACGAAGTTGACCTTCACTCAATTCAAGCGACGCATTTAGGCCGCCGGAGTTCTGGGTTTGCGTGAACAGGCCGTAGCCCCTGGCAGCCGAAAAGAAACTGCGGTGGTCTTCGGGATTTAAACGCGGCTTGAATCCAATGTGGCCAGCCGGTCCGTTGTACTGAAAGCCTTGCAGGGCCAACAAAGCCGACCAAACGCTTAGCGACCGGCCGTAAAATTTGCCGCATTCGTCGTCGCCGAAGGGGTTGCCCGAGTACCCCCAAGGTCCGTTGTCAAAATCGGAGACGCCGTCGGTTCGCAAACGGCCATCGTAGCGATCGGAGATGATCTTCATCACCATCAAGCCTTCCTTCAGCATCCCGTTCTGCATCAACGTAACTGCGGCGCCGTATTCGAATCCGGTCATCACCTCATCGCCGTACTTCATCCCGGGAATTGGCTGAGCGTTCTTGGGCCAAGTGATCATCTTCATGCCGCCATCTGTCGATTCGCAGTACTGCCGTGGCTTGAGCGACTGGCCGTGGAAGTTGGTCAGAAAGTTGTACTTCAATAACGACCGCAGCGCCATGCGCGAACGATCCTCTGGGAAGTTGCGGTCAATGCCGACTTGATCTCCCCACCATTCGCCCAGCAACTGATCAATGTGACAGCCATCCAAATAGTCCTGATCGCGTTTGTCGCCGACCTCCTGAATGTAATACTCGCCGTTCCACAGCCGCTCGTTCTGCATCTCTTTCCCGGAGCTGCGGATCCGGCGATACTCGGCCGCAGCAATTGAGTCACCCATGATCTCTGCCATCCGGGCACCGGCCTCCAGCGACGACAAATACAAACTGCCGATCCATGAGGAACAGCCTGCCATGCCGCCGTCAAGCGTATTGTGTTGGTGCTTCTGCAAGAAGCCGTCACGTTTGGGATTCCAGTGGTCGATGCCCCAGTCGATCATCTTTTTCACCTTGGGCCAATGTGACTTGAGCCACTCATTGTCCACCGAGCACAGATGTTCACGGTAAGTATTGAGGATCGAACCAAAATGCCCATCGGCCGCGGGACTTTTATTAGTGTGCCGATGAGGTAGCAATCCACTCCCAAGCATCGTCGAGAAATCTTCCTCACGCATTTTACGTCCGAGCTCGGGAAACAGCCGCGCGTGTCCTTGGGCATAGTGCCAAACATGCGTGCAGTTGCCCTCGCAGCAGCCCTTGGCCGGATTGCAACCTTCCCAAGCTCCAAAATAGCCATCGGCTGCCCACCAAACAGTTTGGCTTCTCAGTACCGCCAGCTGAGAACTCATCCGGTCCAGTAACCAGACCGGCAAGTTAGAAGCGTAAAGCGTGTCGTGAAACAGGCGCGTTCGAGCGGTGAGGTCGGCGAGATTTTCTTGCATGTATGCAGCGACGCCCATCGCATCGAGCCACCAGTTGGTGTAGTTCTGTCCGCTGTGGCTCCAGCCCACGACTCGGCCTTTTTCCTCACCTTCCAAAACGACTCTCGCTTTTCCTTTGTTACCATGTTGGCCTTCTTTGAAATACCAGGTCAACACAAACGTTACGGACTTCGTTTCACCAACTGCCAGCTCCAAGGGCGCCGACAAGGCACCATTTACCGATTGACCGGCAGCGGAAATCTTCGAAGTTTCAACGCCTTGGAGTGAACCGGCTTTAGAAAAATCAGCGTGCAAACTCTCGACGGCATTCCACTGAGCGTTCCCAGACGCACCGTCGGCCAATGTCATCAACACCATGTCGGAATTCGGGTTGTCTTTGCGAGTCATGTGCATCATCGTCGCCGCACCGTCGTTCACGATCCGGTTTTGGTTTTTGCCATAATTGCCTGACTTTTTTCCTTTGCGTTCATGGAAGCCGAGTGCATTTTTCTGTGCAGCCAGCACGTCGACTTTTACAGGCGCTGCAGATGTGTTCTTTGCGGTCACGGTATAGATCGCACAAGGGATGCCAGAGTTTTTCAAGTCCATCGGGATCAACGGATTGAAAACTTCCAGTTCAATTTCCACCGGTAGCTTCGACTCCTCAAAGCGGTACTTTCCCAATGGATACTCGCCCTCGAATTTCAACGACGGCATCGCTGCAAAAGGTCCGATGGCCTGAGTCTGCAACGTCCGCACGATAGACTGGCCGCCTTCGGCTTGAGCTCGAATCGCAAGAAACGAATCGGCAACGTTGTCTTCTTTGTGGTTGCAAGCGATCTGCCAGATTCCGGGTTCGGCTTTGCCATTGAATTGAATACCGCCGGCACCGATCCCACCGACGATGAAATTAATGGCCTTTAAGTTTTTGCCTTCGTAAACACGCGTCTTGCCCGCAGCAGTCAACGCGTTGTCATTCATCATTCCACTCGCTTTGTCAGCGCGAGCTTTGTCGCGCGCGCTGCGCACCCGCGCCACGAGATCAGCAGTCTCGGCGAGCCGTGGTCCCCAGCCAGCGGCCTTGAGATGAGCTTGAAAATCGGCTTCGGACAGTCCGCTGGCATAGCAAGCGATTTCATCTAGAGCGATTTCTACCGTATCCCACCCTTTGACCTTCGTGCCACCGAGCATCATCGAAGATTTCTTTGGTCCCCTGCGAGTGAACTCAAACGCACCTCCGGTCAAGCTACATTGAAAACCATCGACGTAGGCGCGCAGGTCAAGGTCAAAGCTGGTCATTGCAAAATGGTACCAGCGACCGACTTCGATCGGCTTGTTGGTCGGCAACTGAATCGTAGTTTGCACTGACGCGTGGGCGTTCTGATAAATCAGTGCAGACAGGTCGCTTTTCACGCCCACAATGTAGCGCACTTGTTGACCAGCGGTTTGCGAAATCAACACAACTGGTTGCGGTCCCTCGGGGGCGGCAGCCAGTTTGAAGAAGAACTCCACGGTCGCACTGCGGCCGCGCAAGTGATTTGTTTTGTTAGTCGAAACGGATTCCTCTGGTGCGAAGCTTACCGCCAGACCACCGGTTACTCCTTCGATGTAAGACTGTTTGCCGTTCATCGACGCCTTACCCATCACATCGACAAGATTTCCCTCACAGCGCCAGTAGCCACGCAACGACTCGTGTGCTTTGATTGCATCTGCATACGATTTCTTCTGACTTCCCGCCAATAGCGGGCTGGCACTTAGACCGGCCGCCACGGAGCTGACCAAGACGATGAATTGACGACGTGAAACGTCTAGACCAACTGTGGTTGGCTCACACTTGCAGGTGTCGGACTGGCAGTCTTCTAAATTGTTACTCATATTGAAGATTTTCGTTTGTGTTTTCGTTAAGGCAGCATATTCGCGTTTGCCGTTGTTTATTTTTCCTGAGGATCAACGATGTTGATCTTACGCTGATCTGTACCGTTGGTATTCACGTCGCCAAGTTCGGCTCGGATGATTTCCGCTTGCTGTTTAAGACGCGCAACGACTTCGCGATGGCTCTGGGCAACGTCGCGCTTCTCGCCTACGTCATCATCGAGATCAAAGAGACGATGCTCTTTGAGCGCTACGAAACCTCTCTTCTTGCGGGGCACCTTCGACCAGAAGGGTTGGTCTTTGGGCGTCCGTGGAATGTGAAGTTTCCAGTTGCCCGCGCGGACCGCTTGAAGATTGGTGCCGTTGTAGTAGTACAGGAACTCGTGAGGTGATCGGGTTTCGCCGTCTTGAAGAATGGGCAAAATGTTTTTCCCGTCGATTTTGCGATCGGCCGGTTGTTCCACACCGGCCAGAGCACAGAATGTCGGCAACAGATCCATGCTCGTCAGTGTCACGTCGGAAACTTGCCCGGATGCGATATGCTCAGGCCAGCGGAAGATTCCCGGCACGCGATGCCCGCCCTCCATTGTGCAGTACTTGCCGCCGCTAAGCCCTCCAGTTGATCCTTTGGGGAGCGGGCCGTTATCGGAAGTGAAGACAACGAGTGTGTTGTCCTCTACGCCGGCGTCTTTAATCGCTTTCATGATACGACCGGTGCTGTGATCTAGTTCGCTAATGAAATCGGCGTACTTACCCTTTTCGGTGGAGCCTGCGAATTGTTTGCTGGGCAGTAGCGGACTATGGACGATGTGGTGCGAGAGGTAGATAAAGAACGGAGTACCTTTTTGTCGTTCGATAAATTGGACGACTTCATCGGTGTAGCGTTTGGTTAGTTCCTCGCAGGGAACGTTCCTCTCTACGACTTCTCTACCTCGGAATAGCGAGTTGTAATCCGGCCCGGCCCCTTTGTTGTAGTTGCTGGGGATGCCAAGGTGTTCATCGAAGCCAGCGTCGAGAGGATTGGAGCCTTCAATTTCCAATCCCAAATGCCACTTGCCGACCACCAAGCTGCGGTAGCCGGCAGGACGCAGCAGTTCGGCAATCGTGATTTCATCGGAGGGGAAACCGTAGTCCTTGTGTTTGATGCGAGTGCGCCCGCCGTAAGCAACCGGATAGCCACACCGCATCGGGTACCGCCCGGTCAATAGTGCGGCACGCGAGGGGCTGCAAACGTTCGCAGGAACGAAAAAATCTGTACAGCGAAATCCCTCCGCTGCCAGCGCGTCCAGATGTGGCGTCTGAGCGGCCTTCGCGTTGTAACAACTAATGTCTCCGTATCCCAAATCGTCGGCAAAAATGACAACGAAATTCGGCGGCCGATCCGCCGCACTGACAGGGGAAGCCGGGACACTCGTTGCCAGCAGGATCAAGATTCGTAGAGCGTACATAGCGTAGCGGACTTGGCTTTAATGAGAATAGTAAAGGATTCTTACTCGGCGGACAGAGGCCACCGATAGGATTGGTCTTTATCCAATGTGATATTGTCGCTTAATTTGCCATCGTGATACATGCGGAACGTGCCACCTTTGTCGGTTCGTATAAGCGCGGTCGTCAGTCGACTTGCATTCCACGAGATATGGACCTCAAAACCGCCGCGCGCTCTCAGGCCGGTGACTTTGCCGCTCGCCCAAGCTGATGGAAGCGCCGGCAGCAGATGAAGAATGTACGGCGCATCAACCAGTGGCTGATCGGGAACGACCGGTCGGAAGTGATTGGGAGCCGTTCCATCTTTCTTGTACGCGACAAAGGCAGCCTCGCCGATTGAGCCCGCGCCGGCATCGACGCTGCGTAAGTGGCTCTGCAAGAGCATTTCACAAACTCCGGCAGTGCCGCCGAAGTTTCCATCGATTTGAAATGGTGGATGAAAATCAAACAGATTAGGGTAGGCGCGCTTGGAAGTCAGAAACCGGTAGATCTTGTGCGCGTGGTCGCCATCATGCAACCGTGCCCAGAAACAAGTCTTCCAACCGGTACTCCATCCTGTGGATTGATCGCCCCGGTGCTTCATTGTCACCAATGCGGCGCCGTAGAGCTCCTTTGTTGTCAACGGCGAAATGTCTCGTCCCGGATGCAATGCGATCAGATGTGAGATGTGCCGGTGCTTGTTCGAAGGCTCATCCAAATCCTCGGGCCACTCTTGTAGCTGACCATGTTGTCCTATCTTTTGCGGGCTGAGTTTGGGGATCATTGTTTTGAGCGTTTGGCGAAACGTTTTGTCACGACCAAGCACGAGTGAGGCTTCGATACAATCGGTGAACAGATTCAAAATCAGCTGTTGATCCCACGCCGCGCCATAACACTGCTTGTTTCTCTTGCCATACTTTTTCGATAGGAAATCATTCTCGGGCGACCAAGTCGGATAGACGACCAGCGTCCCGTCTTTCCACGGCGCTAAAAAATCGACAAAGAACTCTGCCGATCCTTTGAGGATCGGATAGATCTCTTCAAGATATTTACGATCCTGATTGAATGCGTAGTGGTCGTAAAGGTTTTGGCAAAGCCAATGCCCTGCCTGCTGGTTGCGGCGGCCATGAATGTTCTGGGCGGTGAAACCAAAGACGTTTGAGTTCAGCCCGACGCTCCAGCCATTGTTGACGCCGAAAGTTTCACGAGCCGTATGTGCGCCTGATTGAGCAAGGGTCTTGGTCCAGTTCACGAAAGGGCGAAACGATTCCGAAAGGTTTGCCGGATCAACCATCCAGTAGTTCATCTCCACATTGATGTCGTTGTGATAATCGCAGTTCCAAGCGGGTTTTAACGAGTCGTTCCAAAGCCCCTGTAGGTTGGACGGGACCGGCGCGTCGCGCGAACAGCTAAGCTGCAGATAGCGGCCGTAATTGAAGTACAGATTCTCTAGCTCCAACCCGGAAGTACCGACAAGTTTATCGGTTGTCAGACCTGACGGTTCAAAATCCAACTCCAGCTGGCAGCGTTTCATCTGAGCTGAAAAGTCATCCACGTGACACTGTTTCAAAGCTTCGTAACTCAGCTTTGCCGCCGCCGAAACTGTCTCAACGCAATCCGCCTTGTAATCTCGTCCCTTAAACGACGGATACACTGGCAGGTAATCGCAATAACCGGCCAGCACAATCGTGACCTCGCTCGCGCCTGTAATTCTCAACGATCCATCAGGTTGTGCGTTCACCGATCCTGCGTCCGCATCGACATTCACGACTTGCATGAACTGGACATTGTCCTGAATCATCTCTGCTTCACCGGTCAGGACAATTTGATCGGTTTGCGCTTTGACTTTGGCTCCATTGTGCTTGGTTGAAGTCTTGACGGTCAGGTTTAGCACAGCGGCATTTGCGGAGTAGCGTGCCACAACGACGTCGTGAGGGTGGCTGCAGAAGAACTCTCTGGTGAATTTGTTGTTGCCGATCGAGTAGCTGACGGTTCCCAAACCAGTTCTCGAATCGAGCGATCGGCGGTAGTCGCTGACCGCTTCGGGATCGTGTCCAGTTGATATCAGCACATCGGTAAACGGGGCATAGTTGCCGAGCGGTTCCTGTGTGCTGAGAAATTTGGTTGCAACGCTTTCCATGCTGTTCGGCTTACTCCCATAATTCCCCGCGCGATAGGCAGCGCGAACCGTATCCAGATTTGCTCCCGCGCCGATTCGAGTTCCCGATTGGGCGACTTCGTCCATTCCGCGTTTGGCATTCATCCAAAGAGTGATGTCGTTAATCAGCAGATGTTCGTGATCGACACCGCCAGAGAACATGGCTCCCAATCTGCCGTTACCCATCGGTAATGCAGTTTGCATGTAGCCTAGCTTTTTCTTTTTCCCTTTTTGTTTCTCACCAAAATCGTCGCCTGCAGGAGCATCGTACTGCAACACATAGCGTGCTTGCGCGGCAGCCACTGTAGCAATTAGCGTCAGCGATAAACCCAATGAAATGCTGATGCGAGATATTGCAAACGCCAACACGCGGATAGTGAATCGCTTCATCGAGTCAACTTCGTTTTGCAAAATAGTTCCAGTGCCTGATCACACTAGAGGACATTTCAAAAGCCAAATTCACGAATTGGTCGTAGTGGGATTCGCCAGAATTCCCCGTGCTTTAACGAGAGTCGGGACTTCTGGCGAAGTCCACTACAGGTTTTGAAATGCCCTCTAAAAAAATCATATGCGTAGCACCATACCTGTGCTGATGCCTCGCGAAAATTGGTTTATCGTTTCGCCCGTTTGTCGAATGCTGGGTGTCACGTTTGTTCGTTGTTATCCGACTTCGAATTTCCCTTCTGTCCAACTGACGGTGTCAGCTATGTGATTTGCGATCCAACTGACAGAGCGCATCGAAGAGGCCACTTGCCAACTCATGTGCTCCGAGGGAATCGCCGCCAGCACCTTTCTGGTCCTAGCCATCTCGTCGTCAAATTCAGGCAGAGTGTTTTTTGCGGTTGACATTTGTACTCTCGGGTCTTGTTGAACATGGAAGACTTCAGGTATCAATGGGCACCAACGAAAACTTGTCTTCATTGGGGTTTTGTGAATTGGGCAGGACAACATGTTCCTTATCGTGATTGAATTCCCTACATTTTTAACATTGAAGTCAAATAGATCCGGGAGCGATCAACGACTATAGATCCTCCGACTGATCTTCAGGAGCCTTCAGTTCGAGATTAGACAAGTGCAACAACAGACAGTATTTGTCGCCCTCAATACGGCCTTCCAAAAAACCACGATACGGCGTCGTACCTCGTCGCAGTACTAGCGGCTGATTCGATTTTGGCCCGGCCCCCAGTAACAACAGCGCATCTTTGTCGTGCAGTTCTTTGGCCATCGAGAATAAAAAATCGTAGGTCAGGCCATTAATGTGAGAGAGTTGCATTTTGCCAGCAAAGACAAACTTTCGGATCGCCTCGTCTTTTGGAATCGTCTTGCCAGACCACACAAGCGGCGAATCCTCACAAACGTTCTGCAGCAAAACCCTGCGAGGTCGTCGCTCAACTTCATTGCCCTCGGGATCACGTACGACCTCAATTTCTTCGACGCGATGAGCAACTTGTCCTTCTTGGTCGACGTAGACGCGCGAGGTTCCCGAAACGTACGAGCCCGCCATTTCCATATCAACCTCTGGATCGCCATCGATCAACGCCTGCGAAACGTTTTCGATGCCACCGAACGATTCGGATAGTTGATCGATCTGGAATTCGGAGGTCGACTTCATCAATCGAACGCTTTTCACTCCGCGGCCGTTTCTGTCGATCCACCGCACGCGCACTGGGATCGCTATACTCTCAAGGCCGACGACGGCATCGCGTTTGGCACTGTTGGATAGGTTGATTTCAGGCATGCGTCGTAGGGCCTCTAGTAGTTTATTTAAGCAAAATTTCTAGACTCGTTGTTGTAGCGTCAGTTCAACGACTCGGAGAGTCGTTCTACGTAACTCGACTTTCCGAGTCAAAGCCGTACCGGATGGACAATCCTAGATCATTCCGAAGTCCATTTCATCTTCGTTCAGATCCTCGTCATCGACCATCACGGCTGCTTCTTGAAGTCCCTTAAATGTGACATCTGTCGGATCTCCCACGAGGAAAAAAGTTTTCCCTTCATCGTTGTCGATCAAAAACCCGGCGTCAGCCTCGAGACCGCCTCGATAACTGTAGTCGAACTTAAAAATGGCTCCGTCGGTTAGTCGTTGCTTTAGACTGTCGGGGAACGCTTCGGTTTGCAACTGATACACCAAACGGATCTTATGATTTAAGTATTCTTCGGTTGAAACTTCGTTGTTTAGTTCGATGTCAGACGCAAACGACGATTTTACTGGAGTGATTTCTTGGCCCGCTAAGTCCACCGGCGTCATCTGACTTTTTTCGATCCAGTTTCCGTCGGCATCGATTTGGCCCAGTCCCGTGCCTCCTTTTTCGATCAAGCTTCGCCCGTCGGAGGCAAGCGTTACCATGCGGCAACGCTCACCGTGCTCATCATTTACCTCAAGTGATTTGGTGCCGTAGAGTTTTGTCCGGTCAACTTTCTCCATGTCGAACGCGACCGTCTGTTCTTCCCAAGAGAATTTTAGTTGTTTGGGCATCAAAGAGATCCGGTAATTGGGAAAGGGCGCGGCGGAGATAAGACTGACGGTGGATCATCCTAATAGTTTCCGCAGACATTCTCAAACGGTGGCTGGAATATGTCGGGCCAAACTTCCGGATTCCCCGATTTCGGATACACTTGACCTCATGAAGCGTCCCCTAGAAATTCTGTCTCTTCAACCATTTTTTGGTGGCAGCCACCGGCAATTCGATGAAGGCTGGAGACGACACAGTCGTCATCAGTGGACCACGCTGACGCTGCCGGACCGGCACTGGAAGTGGCGAATGCGACACTCGCCGATCGAGTTTGCAAAACAGATCGCCGAATTGAATAGGGCGGGGCACACCTGTGATACTGCTGACCAACAACCGAGATTGAAAAGTCGATTGAATTGGCCCTCA
>CAZDBE010000123.1:0-15077 GCA_964503675.1 uncultured Pirellulaceae bacterium
AAACGCGACGAAGAACTCGGCCTGAACTTCGATGAACTCGCCTTCTACGACGCCCTCGCCAACAACGAAAGCGCCGTCCGCGAATTGGGCGACATTAACTTGAAAAAAATCGCCGTAGAGCTAACTGAAAAACTTAAAGCAAGCACCACTGTCGATTGGCAACATCGAGACAGCGTAAGGGCCAAGCTTCGCAACATGATACGACGACTTTTGCGAAAGTACAAGTATCCGCCGGATGAAGCGCAAGAAGCTATCAAGTTGGTCATGCGACAGGCCGAAGCCCTTGCCGCTGATTGGGCAACTGCCGAACCAACAAGCTGACCTTAAGCAGCATCTTCATTCTCGCTACGTTTGAGGGCCTCGTCGGAAATTTCGCCGTCTTCGCTGACGTCTTCGAAGCGAACACTAACACGCTTTGACACGCCCGATTCTTGCATCGTGATTCCATACAGCGTCGTCGCAGCTGTCATCGTCTTTTTGGAGTGGGTGACGATAACGAACTTCGTCCAACCAAGAAAACTCTTCAGCACATCGATGAAACGGCCAATGTTGGCTTCATCGAACGGAGCGTCAACTTCGTCCAACACGCAAAACGGGCTCGGGCGGAATTGAAAGATTGCCATCAAGAGGCTGACGGCAGTCAACGCTTTCTCACCACCACTCAACAGCGAATTATTAAACTGCGGCTTACCTGGCGGTGTCGCAACAATCTCAACACCCGCCTCCAGCGGATCAACACCCTCTTCCAAAATAATGTCTGCTTGGCCACCACCAAACGTCTGCCGAAACAGCTTCTGAAAATTCTGGCGAATCGCTTCAAGCGTCTCTACAAACAATTTGCGGCTGTCGGCATTGATCCGGACAATAATTTTCTCAAGCGTCTCCTTAGCTTGAACTAAATCTTGATACTGTCCGTCCATCTTAAGGTAGCGCGACTCAAGATCTTCTAATTCGGATAGGGCATCAAGATTGACGGCACCTATGTGGCCAATCTTCTTTCGCAGGTCGGCGATCTCTGCATCGATCGAATCGCGTTGCATTTGATCCTCGTCAGAAAGCGACAGCTCGACGTCACCCGCCGAAATTTCAATGCCGTAATCTTCCTCAAGACGTTCGGCCAACTGCTGCTGCTGCATGGTCAGTTGATCTATCTGCAGTTTGACTTGGTGTGCCTTATCCTGCGCCAAACGTAGAGCGTCTCGTTTGGCGGTCAACTCCAGATTCATCTCGCGTCGTTTGGTGTCAATCTCCGTGCGCGTCTTGAGCAAACCCTCAATTGCATCCGACGCCGCTTCATTTTCTTGCTCAAGATCTCTCAGAGCCTTTTGAGCCGCCTCGATTGCTTCCTTGGCCGCCTTTTCTGCATCGGCATCGGATTGGATTTGAGCTGCAATTTGTACGAGTAACAGCTCTTGTTCACGCTTCTCGTCGGTTGCTTGAGCCTGTCGATGGGCCAGATCGTCCAGTTGCTGCTCCCATTTAGCCAATTGAACTTTAGCGGCAGTAGATTTACGTTCCGTTTCAGCGCGCTTCTTCTGAGCATCTTTTGCCGACGATTCGTCGGTGCTGATCAGCGCCGTGATGGAGGCGATTTGAAGCTCTTGAGAAGAAAGCTTTCCCCGGTCTGACTCAATTTTCGCCTTCGCTGCGGTCAACTGCGACACGGCCGATTCGTTTTCCGCTTGGGAAGAAGCCAGACTTGAGCGCGTCTGCTTTAACTGTTTCTCAATCATCACCGACTGAGACTGAAAATCAGACAGTTTCCTAGCCAGCTCTGTATTCTCACCAATCATGCTCTGAACTTGGTGATCGGCGGCCTCGCGACTCTTGGTTAAGTCAGCCGTCTCTTTGCGGACCTTCTCGATCTCGTTCTCAAGTTTCACCAGTGCACGCTTGAGAGCGCGAAGTTCACTTCGTCGGGAGACGATACCAACGGAACCTGTTTTGGGTCCCACAACAACAGTTCCGTCTGCCTCGACGATTTCCCCATCTAGTGTCACGAACCGAGAGTTCTTCCCAGCGCCTGTCTGGAGTTTCAGTGCTTGTTGGAGTCGCTTGACGATCCATGTTCCGCCCAGCATCTTCTCAATAAACGCGACGTAGGGTTTGTCAACTTGAACCAGTCGGTCAGCGCGTCCAATCACTCCCTCAGAACCGCTAAGGTTCACCGCCGGGTCAGCACCAAGTGACGTAGGATCGTCCAGTTGAATCAATCCCACGCGGCCATGCACCTTGAGTTTCTCTTCCGCCAAAAGATCGATCATCTCGCGTCCGTCGACGACCAAGTATTGAGCCTTGTCGCCCAGAGCGACATCAACGATGCCCGCATGTTGAACATTGACTGAAACCAAATCAGCAACCAAGCCGACGATCTCATTTAGGTGACCTGCGGAAGAAGTCTTCGACTGCTTGAGCAGCTCCTGAGCACCTGCATTGACGCCCGCGAGCGAGTCTTCAAGCTCTTCAATCACTTCCGATCGCTGGGTCATTCCGGAGAGTTGGTTGGTCAACTCTCCCAATCGCTCCTTACGGGATTCAACCTGATCCTTTAGCTGCTCGAACTTCTCGCGCGCCGCCTTAAGCGCACCGTCCCGCGTTTCTTCCTCTTTACGTAGACGCTCGGTCTCCGACGCAATCTGCTTCAACTCATCTTCGCTCTGCTTTCGTGCGGCATCGAGCCGCTTGACCTCGCCGGCCGATTTTTCTTGAAGGGCAGAATAACTTTCAATCTGTGACTCGCTAGAGCTGACTAATTTCCCAATCTCCCCGAGCACCTGCATCAGGCCAACATACTGCTGCCGACGACTCTGGTTTTGGTCCTGAAATGAGGCGAGGCTTTGATCGAGCGTGGTGAGTTCTGATTCGTATGATTTGAGTGACGTAGAAACGTCGCTGAATTTCAGTTCCGCGTCCTCAAGTTCTTTGGTGGACTGCTCAATTCGCGAAGCAAGGAGTTGGGTTTTCTCCTCCGCGGCTTTATGTTGTGCCTGGTACTGTGGCGAGCGAGAAGCGAAATCGGCGATGCGCGATTCGTTCAATTCAAGCTGCGATTTCGTCTGCGCTATTTTTTCTCGAGTCGCGGCGGACAAATCCTGTTGAGCCTGAACTTTAGCGGCGCTATCGTTGTACTGAGCTTCGATTGTCTTGAGTTCTTCGGACTGCGAGATGGTCTTCTTCTCCAATTCCTCGATTTCACCTTTGAGTGTTTTGTCTTTGGCTTGCGAGGATTCTAGTTTCTGTGCGTATTCCCTCCAGTCTTTCATACCAACGAAGGTTCGCAACTCTTGCAACCGTTCGGAATGCTCTTTATATCGAGCCGCTTTGGACGCTTGAGCCTTGACACTGCGGTAGCGGCTACCGACCTCTTCGACAATGTCGGACAAGCGGATCAAGTTTGCTTCCACCCGCGCAAGCCGCCTCTCGGCCTCGACTTTCTTTGCCTTGAAGCGACTGATACCAGCGGCCTCTTCGAAAATCGCACGCCGGTCCTTGGCGTTGGTTTGCAGCAACCGCTCAACCTTGCCCTGTTCGATCAGACTGTAAGCATCAGTGCCGACGCCCGTCCCACGAAAGAGGCTACGAATGTCTTTCAGCCGACTGGCTTTGCCATTGATCAAATACTCCGTCTCGCCGCTACGATAGACACGGCGGCTGACGTGAACCTCGTCGGCATCGTATTCGAAAATTCGATTCTGGTTCTCCAGAATGATGGTCGCCTGTGCCGCGTTGGCCGGTCGACGTCCGCTTGGACCACCGCTTCCCTTGAAGATGACATCGGACATGTCCTTGCCGCGCAGGCTCTTGGCGCTTTGCTCGCCCAGTACCCATTTGATCGCGTCAACGATGTTCGATTTTCCAGACCCGTTTGGGCCAACAACAACCGTGATCCCGGCCGGAAACTCGAATCGGGTTTTCTCGGCAAAGCTCTTAAAGCCACTGACTTCAAGTGCCTTGAGCATGCGATGACTCCGTTGGGTGGTAAATGTTAATCGTTAGCACGGCGTGACACCGGTTTAGGGTTGGAGTTGTGGTGGATTTTACCGCCATCACATTTCGTAGGCGTAAGGTTAATCTTTGGTTCGTGACCACCATGAGGCTGGTTTAACAGCGGCATCCTTGATTACGCCAGCACTGTTTTCAACGCGCGCTCTCAAGCGATCTCTCAATTTCTGGCCTGGCAGATTGGATGGATCCATTAATCTCTGAGGTGTTTTGATCCGTTCGGCCAGCTTGGTTGTCATCCGACCCGAAGTCGATTTCTCGGGAGTCGTTTGCGCCGGTGACGCGTGTACCATCGCACTGGGCAAAGCCTTACTTTGATATCTTCGGCCAACTTTTGGCGTAGCGTCAACCACCAGTCGTCCGTTGAGTGTCCCCTCTTTCATAGCCAAACGCGACATCTTAAGCAGAGTCTCATAGCCGTAGCCTGCTTGAGAGACCGTTTGAATAACGTCACTGACCCGATCGCTGCATGTTGCACGAAACGAATCATCAGAGTGGTAGGTTGCGACGGTGACGGTTCCGTCAGCATTTGATTTTACCGTGAGGCCGCTTTCCACATACAAGAATTTGTCACCGAAGGTTTGTGAGTCATTAAACACGACGATTTCAGCGATATCAGCGCGGGAAAAGTGCAACAAAGCGGGCGACTGGTTGTCTACCAGGCACAACTTAGAATCATGGCTCATCCTTTGCCCCGTAACCAAAGGTGACTGAGGGTTTCGTTTTCGAATTGCTAGAAACGCACCGTAACGGGTCTCAGCACTCGACTCGTTCAGCAGACTTTCCAACGCTACATCGGCGGCGGCGGATTGGAGTGTCGTTAAAGCGGCCAATGCCTGCCACCGAAAAGCTGGTTCAGTACGAGCTGCGGTCGCCAGAACTTCGACGCCATCATTCATATCCTGATAAGCCAACGATTGGGCTGCTGCGAAACGAACCTGCAAATCACTGCTACCGAGAGCTCGTTTGAGGGTCGGTAAAGCTTGCTTACCCATGGCCTCCAGACGAATGGCAGACAATCCAGCGGTCAGCGGGTTTTGCAGTGACGCTTCAAGAGTGTCCATTCGATTGACTTTGAGGTGAGCTGGCTCATCGTAGGCCATATTTGAAATCACCTGAGCGAATCGACCGACGTTGTGGCGGTATTGGCTAGGAATCTTCAATTCGATAACTTGATCTGTTTTTGAATTGGCGACGCCCTCAAGTCCCGTTGAAGTAGAAACTGTAAAACGATCATTGATAGCGGCTGAAATGGAGGTAGAGGTACGAATTGATTTAGACCCTGTCCGAATCAACAAAGCTAGATCGCGATCAACTTTCGATGTACCGCCGCCAAGAACACGGCCCGATAGACGGTTCGAAGCATCATCGCGTGTTTCGAACGCCGAATTAGTGAGCACGCGTCCTTTTCCAAGTCCCTGCAAGTGACCTTCCTTGACCGTTCCCCCCAGTTGCGCGGTAGTCCGGAGACGCATTTTTTGAATGTAACCGCCTTCAAGTGACGTGGCATCTGTTCCATTGAGTGGAAAAATTTCTAAGTCAAAGCGATCGCCTTTGTGTACACCAGCGGGCAACAGACCTTTCACCAATACCATTTCGGTGTTCTTGCTTTGCAGTAGTTCTTCTGCTGGAATTGGCGTTTCGATCGTCTCTAGATCCCGCAGCAGCCGTTTACGAAGTTCGCCAGGTTTTGCTGCACTGCCGGTACCGTTCAGGTTGCTGACTAGCGCGACGCCCTCAACTTTTTGAGGGGCCAACCCGGCCATCTTACAAATTCGGGCAACGTACTTGGTTTCGGAAGTGTGCTCTGTTTCAGTGGCCTTCAACAAACCTCCGTCACGACTCTGGCCGCGATTAACGAGGTTCTGGCAACCGGCAAAGACGCCAACATACGTAACCGCAATCGCGCAAATGGTGATGCGGCGGATAGTAGTGCGGCAAATTCCGATTGGGAACTGGTGTATATTTTTCGAGCCCATCGTTCAGCCTTCCTTGGCAAGAATCGGGGATTGGTCGGTTCTGGTTCTCTGTGTCACAGGCGCTGCTGCGACAACACGATTTACGCAGACGCTAGGTGGCGATTTGGAAGACTAAAAGTCTGCGGGATAGCTGTCAATCCAAGTTCCGCTAGCAGGCCTCATTCAAGCGTCAGTCTGGCAGACGGGACTGCCACAACTACCACCAAAATCAGCTAGGCAGACCAACTAGCACTGCTGCGACGGTCATATAGATCACGATGCCGAGGATATCGACGATGCCGGCCACGAACGGATTGCTCATCATGGCTGGGTCGAGCCCCAACCTTTCGAAAACCAACGGCAGGATCGAGCCGGTCAACGTGCCGGTCAGTACCACCAAAATCAGAGTGATTGGCACGACAAAAATTGCTAGACGGCCGATCTGGGGGTCGTCGGGGATAAAGAAATACGATGTGAGCAGGCCAAGGATGGCTAGTCCTACCCCAAGCAATAGCCCCATTACTAACTCTCGCCTGATGACCTTCAGCCAGTCAGAAAGTTCAATGTGTCCGCGCGACAACGCCGTAATGATAAGCGTCGCAGACTGGCTTCCTGAGTTGCCTCCGCTACTGATGATCAGTGGAATGAAAGGCACCAGCCAGTAGAGGACTTTCAGTCGATCCTCGTACTGCTCTAGCGCAATGGCTGTCAGCAAAGCGCAAAAGAACAGGATCGCCATCCAGATTCCGCGCTTCCAGCTGAGCGTTAGCACGGATGTTCGGAGGTAACTTTCATCAAGAGGTTCGACCGCACCGCTACGGTGAGCATCTTCGGTGGCTTCTTCCTGAAGCACGTCGATAATATCATCGTGCGTGATGATGCCCAGCAAACGCTGACTTTTATCAATGACGGGAATCGCCAACACATTCATGTGAGCAACCTTATCGGCGACCTCTTCTTGATCCTCCATCACCAATGCGGTAACCAAATCAGTTTCCATAATGTCGCTGATCAGTGTGTCGGGGGTCTTGATTCCCGAGAGCAACTGTCGTGCAGACACAACGCCGCGCAAACGCTCTTCGGCATCCACAATGTAAAGATAGAAAATCGTCTCGTACTCGTCGCTTTGTCGAGCGATCTCGTCAAGTGCTTGGCGGATCGTGAGATCTTTGCTCAACTTCGCCATCTCGGTCGTCATGACCGCACCGGCGGTACCTTCTGGGTATTGGCTTAGTCGTTGGATGTCACGCCGCTCTTCGACGGGCAGCAAATCCAAAATCCCTTGCCGCAACGATTCGTCGAGATCTTGCAGGAGATCGACGCGGTCATCGGACGGGAGATTGGCGACCAATTCGGCAGCCTGCTTAACGCGATCGGTTTCTAGCAGCTTGTGCTTTCGATCCTCATCGAAATAGGCGAAAATATCCGCCACATTCTCAGGCGTGCTGTTCTCAAACACCCTCCATACTTCATCATCGCTCAACCCTTCCATGAACGAGGCCGTTCGAGAAGGATGCATCGCTACGCAGAAATCCGATAGCTCGGCGACGTTGTTGTCGGCCAGCATCTCGCGCAGTTCAGGAAGAAAGAGAGTGTTGATCATAGTCTTCAGCAGACAGGTTGTATCGCGGTTGGTTCAGCTGTGTCCCCAGAGAAATCGGTATTTCTCTGCATCGCGTCAAAGAACTAGTGCATAGGCTGTCATCAAAAGTGAGTGACGCACTGGATCGTCTCGGCAGTCCGCCCACTTCTTGATGACATCTGGATTAATTGCCGATTAGTTTATCCAGTTCACGTTTGAGCCGTGGTAGGATTTCGTCATAAGGAAATGCCCCCAATGATTCGGTTCCCTTTTTCAGGTTGACGACTTTGGGACCGCACCACAAACCAAGGTCAGCATCGTCGGTCTCGCCAGGTCCATTAACCCGGCATCCCATGACCGCAATCGTGATAGCGTGGTCTTTTGCATACTGCGTCATCTCTTTGACTTGTTGAGCCAGTTCGACGAAGGCCTCGTTTTCTACACGTGAGCAACTTGGGCACGAAATGATATTGAGTGCTTCAGGATTGAAATTCACCACCGATCTCACTCGACCAGCATAAATATCATCTACGATCGAACGTCCCGCCTCAATTTCTTCGCCCTTGCGAGCATTAGGCAACGTTAGCGAAACGCGCACTGTGTCACCGATGCCTTTACCGACGAGCTGCTCAAACGCGATGCGTGTCTTGATGACGCCCTCGGGTGGCATGCCAGCCTCGGTTACCCCCAAGTGAAGAGGAATGTCAGGACGTTTCTCCGCAAAACGAGTGTTCACTTCGACCACTTTGGAAGGATCAGAATCCTTCAGGCTGACGCAATATCGTGTGAAATCGATCGAGTCCAAGAATTCACAGTGCTCCAGCGCGCTTTCGAGCATAGGAGAGATCGAGTCTGCTGCGTCATAAAGATCCTTCTTCGCCGGGTCCATACTACCGCAGTTGACTCCGACGCGGACAGCGCAGTCATTGTCTTGCGCGATGCCGGCGATAAAACGCACTTTCTCTTGCCATGGTTTATCTGTTTCGTGGTGATAGAGATGCCCAGGGTTGTAGCGAATTTTGTCCACATGCGGTGCGACAATTTCCGCTAAGCGATAATTCTCCTGAAGGTCAACCGACAGATTGGCCGTCGTTTGATTGCGGATTTCCGCCAGAGCGGCAGCGTCTTTTTTGCTGTCAACTGCGATACGAACAACGTCAGCGCCAGCCTCGTGCATTAATTCGACAAGCGCAACGGTCGAGTCAATATCTGTCGTTTTTGTGGCCGTCATCGATTGAACGGCGATAGGGTTGCCGTCACCAATGGTGATCGAGCCAATTTTGACGCGGCGAGTGGGGTTTCGCTTGATTTCGGGCACTTAAAGTCTCGGGAACAGCATTATCTAAACGGCAGGCAATCTGGAAACGTCATTTTGATTCAATTGGCCCAATTCAACAATAAGGCTGCCTGAAATTCGCGATGGAAAAACACTCTTGCTCTTCCGAACGCCTAGAAGTGGGCAGTTACCAATTGCATGGGATGAACAATCTAGTCGAGCTTATGTCGCCGAAGTGCCAACAGCAGCTTCTCACTCTCGCAGCTCGACCAGAAGACATGGGCCCCCGGCAATAACGCCCATTCCCTTCGCCATACACTCCTCAATGGCCGCCGCGCTTTCCGCTCCCGGTTGCATCCAGACACGAGTAATCCCCAGTGAAGCCGCTTCGCTGATCACCTGCTCCGTGACGGCGGGAGGTGTTACGACCGAGATACCGTGCACTAGTTCCGGCAGGTCAGCCAACGACTTGTAGGCAACCAACCCTTCGACTTCAATGACCTTTGGGTTGATTGGATAGACAGTGTAGCCGTGGTCCATGTAACACCGCAGAACTTTGTTGCCAAATTTCTGTCGGTCTGTTGAGGCTCCCACGACCGCAAACGATTTGCCAGCCAAGAAGTCTGCGATCAGTTCCCGCATCGTTCTGATCCTTCTTCGATAATGCAGCTACTACCGAACCATATCCGGATCTAGTGATGGAAGCGGCATGTCGTCATCTTCGAAGTCGCCTCCCAATCCATCGTCACCGGCCGAACTCCCAAACAGAGCTGACGACGAGTCACCAGCAGGTGGAGCAAATCCGCTACGCGGCTCATCACCATAGCCCTCGCTTCGCAACGAGTCCGGAATAATAGACGGCGAGACACTCTCAAACGTGCTGGCCATTCCGAACGGGTCGACGCCCAGCACCCACAGCAAAGCCAAGTAAGCCAGCGGGGCCGCAATCACGCCGCCAACCAAAAATTTAAGAATATCAGTCACGCCGAATTCGCCTTCGTCGTCCAAGTGGTCAGAACGGCGTTCTCTCGAAGGACTCTTCCTAGGACGAGGCACTGGGGCTGGCGCCCTTCGCTCTTGCGAGGTATTGCGCGCGGCAGCAGGACGGCTCGTTGATGCTGGACGGCTGACGGGAGTTGGCTTGTTTGCCGTTGTTGAACCTTCAGACGAATCTACACTTGGCGATTTAGGGCCGCTATTGGAGTTTCGATTAGGATTTGAACTGTGACCGTTAGACGACACGTCAGCACCACTGTTCGGGCGCCGCGACTGGCTGTTTTCCAAACTTCCATTGTTCCCAGTTCGTTGACGTGATGAAGAATCGCGTGATGAAGAACTTCGGGACGAAGACCCTCTGGAGCCATTGCGGCGTTTTCTATTACGGCGGCTCGCGCCGTTATAGAGCTGGCTGGGAACCTCGAACTTTTCCCTAGATTTAGGACTATCGTCGTCGTAGACTCGCTGGCGGTCTGCGATGTAATCGGACACGCGATTGGTGTCTTTTTCTTCGACAATAATCTCAGCTTCGGGAACAGCCGACGCCAACAGATCTCGAACCCGGATTTCATTATTGCAGTGAGGACATTTTGCGAGTGAAGCAACGTCCGTGACCACGGGAATCTGCATCAATCTCTGGCAGGAAGGGCAGTTGCCGAGGATTTTCTGATTGTCGGTGCCGTTATTCATGGAGATATTCAAATACATACTTTGCGATGAGGTACTACACGGTATACAACTTGGTCCAACTTGAGAAGGATGAGGTTGTCGCCATGCCGGTCAGATCCGTGAGAAATATGCGAGAAGTTAAGCTTTTTTTGGATACGGAGTCTTGGAACGCGGTTTCATTTTTATGATGTTCTAATTGTCGACAGGTTGACAGATTGGCTCACCAGTTACAGTTGAATGTCTGAGACCGGTCGAGGCGAATAGATTGCTGGTTCGTCGATGCCGTCACCGTTGAAGTCTCCAACGACAGGCCTGTCTTCTGCCCCGCCCATTTCGAAGGTCTTATCAGTGGCATCCAATTCACGATTTCCATTGGTATCGATTAGCCACTTTCCACTGCGGTATACGGCAATCTCTTCAACGCCATCGCCATTGAAGTCACCAACCAGAGGAATGTCTCCAGCGGTTCCGAAGTTGAATGAGGCATCTGCTCCAGTGAATCTTCCGTCACCGTTGACATCGATGTCCCAATGTCCGTCTTGGAATTTCCCAATCGAGCGAATTCCGTTTCCGTTCCAGTCGCCCGTCACAGGTGTGATCTCACCATGCTCGACTCCGAAAACGTGATCAACTACATCGGAGCGTTGGTTGCCGTAGCTGGTCAGTTTCATGACGCGCGCACCGTTGGTGGCGTCACTATCGGCCGGAGGAACATTTTTGGCACGCGTAAAAGGAGAGTTCGCCGGATTCGGCAGCCCCGGATCCTGCTCGATCGCTTCCAGATCCTTCTCCCAAATCGGTCCAAAGATGCCGATATCGTCCTTGCCATCTCCATCCCAGTCACCGACCACAGGACGGTCCTCGGCGTCTCCCAGTTTCGCCAGCAGGTCTTCTTGGTCCCAGCGTCCGTTATGATTGATATCGATCAACCAGTAGCCGTCGTTGAAGACTGCGATCTCATCTGAGCCGTCCCCATCAAAGTCACCCGCCAGTGGCGTGCCGCCGAGCATACCGAATATGCTGGTCTCCGTTTTTTCTTTGATCTCGAAGTCGTCAGACATTTCGGTGAATGTCCAAACCGCCTCTTCCATCTCAAAACGATCCCACTCATCGGAGCCAATGAAGCCAACTTGTTGCCAGATCGACTCATCGTTGCCGTCGCCGCCTGCTGCACGTGGCAACCCACCGTTGACGACGCTCAAGTGCCAAGTGTAATCTTCGCCGCTCGTGGCATTGGCCTGCGTCTGGAAAGATGCTCCGCGCGAGGTTCCTACAAATGTAGTGAACGCACTTGGCTCCGAGCCACCGAGGCCTCCAAGTCCCGTCACGCCTGGACGAGGAGTAACTGGGTTACCCGGTATGCCTGGATTCTGCGGAGTAGAAGGCTGAATTGGAGTGATCGGAGGATCGACCACCGGTGGCAGCAAACTCACCGAGACTTCCGTGAAGTTATTCTGGAGAGACACGCCCCCGTTATTAACTGAAATACCGACAACCGAATCCATCAGCTGAACATCCGAGAACACGGAGGTCAGCGGGGCAATGGCGGTCTCAGTGTCGCCGTCATCATTGAATGTAAATCCAGTCGTGGTGCCTGGGACATCATTGGCGTCTTCAAATCCGTCAGGCTGAACCTCAAGCACGACATAGCTGCCCGCCTGAAGTCCTTGGAACCAGTATTGACCGTTTGCGTCGGTCTCTACGAAGACGGGAGCATCTGGGTCTGAGGCGTCGATGTAGTCGTAGTATTCTGGTAGTACTTCGCTAATCGTGACAGGGCGAGGTGCGATTTCGCCTTCTGGACCGGCGGTAGGATCAATAAAGTAGTACAGCTGCATTCTGACGCCAGCGATCGGTGCATCGACGCCGTCTTGATACACGCTGTCGCGCTGATCGCGATAGTCTGTCGGAAGCTGTCCGTCTTCAGTCTCGAATGCTGGACCGTCTTCCCAGACGCGTCCATGAATCTCAGCAGCTTCATTCTCGCAGAAGTTGTACTGCGTCACGTTCTGACCGGATTCCACAACAATGTTTGAGATCAAATTAGTCGACGCAGTCCCGTCTCCATCGCCAACCTTCTCGCCACCAGTAAAGAAATCCGTTGGTTGAATTTGACGGACTGAATACGTTCCAGGAACTAGACCACCGAAACTATAGGCTCCGTTATCATCCGTAACTGTTGTGGCGATAACATTGCCGTCGGCATCCAACAGTTCAAGTGTGGTCCCCGCGATCGGACGATCTGATTCTGAAGTACCAAATTCACAATCGCCATCATTGTCGACGTGCACGAAGCCAGAGATCTCGGCCAAAATTAGTTCGCCGAAGTTGTACTCGTTGCCTTCATCTCCTGGCCCAAGAGTGATGACGCAGAATTCGTCGTTGTCATGCTGCTCTCCATTTGTAACACCGTCTACGTTTCCTACAGCATCTTTGCCATCAGCGAATCCGTCTGGTTGCTGTTCGCGAATTTTGTACTCGCCCGGCGGAAGATCTTCAAAGCAGTACTCGCCGTTCTCGTCAGTGGTTGTCGTCTGAACCAAGTTTCCGTCCACGTCGAACAGCTCGATGACCACCCCTGCGATACCTTCATCGCCAGCGTCCTGAACGCCGTTGTCATTCCGATCGTGATAGACGGTACCCTTGATCGATGCTAGATCGTGTTCGCAGAAGTTGTAGTTAACGCCTTCGTCACCGGAATTCAGTGTGATGCCATCAAAACGGTCGTTGGAAGAACTTCCAACCGTTTGACCATCAACCGTCCCCACTACATCGCCACCGTCCGCGTAAGCATTGGGCTGAACTTCAGCGACCGAATAGGTCCCAGGTAGTAGTTCGCCGAACGTGTAATTGCCTGTTTCATCGGTGACGGTTTCCGCGACCAGTTCATTGTTCTCGTCAAACAATTGAATGGTAACGCCAGCAATTGGTTGGAAATTTGGATCATCCGGAGACAGCTTCGACTGACCGGGAGTATCAACGCTGACATAACCACTGATGGATGCATGACGCAACTCGCCGAAATTGTACTCTTCACCTTTGTCATCTGCACAAAGTTCGATCTGCGAAAACTGATCGTTGCTGCGAACGCCATTGGTTACTCCGCCAACGGTGCCAGTTGAGTCTTTACCGTCGACAAACGTCGCCAACGGATCTTGCCCCGCAGGATAGTTGTTAATCTCAACAACCTCGTAAATCCCAGGTGGAAGGGACTCAACCCAGTAGGCTCCGTTGTCGTCAGTCCTGACGAATACCGGATCCATGTCGGCGAACGGGTCGCTTGTAACACCGTCTTTGGCCCCCACACGAGTAACCTGAATCAGTACGTCTGCGATCCCCTCTTCGTTGGAATCGAAGACCCCGTCATTGTTTTCGTCGTGGTAGACGTTGCCGTGGATCGATGCGGGCCGAACCTCCTTGAAGTCATACCCATTCGCTTCGGTATCCCCGAGTGGGATCTCGATTTGGCTGATGATGTTTGCGTTTCCTGATCCGTCTTCAGAAACCTCGCCACCTTCGCTGCCAGCGTGAGCGCCAACGTCAAGGTATCCATCAGGCTGATTTTGCACCAACTGGTAGGTGCCGGGCTTGAGGCCTAAGTCCTTGCCAAATTCGTAATTTCCGTTGGCATCGGTCACCGTTGACGCAACCGTCTCGTACTGCCCCGTGTCCTCGTTGAGCAGCTGCAAATCGATCGAGACATTTCCGATCCCGTCTTCATCCCCGTCGTGAACGCAGTCCAAATCTTCATCGTGAAATACTGTTCCAGAAATGCTAATCGGTTTTTCAATCAGTTCGTAGGCATCAACCGCACCGGCCGTTCGATCCGCTTGACCAGTTTCGTTGTCACGTTCTAGATCAATCGCTGAACCAGCGACGCTTTCGCCTTCCGCCAGCAATGAGTTGTACTCGTCATAGAAAATCCCTTCTTGCTGACTCTGAATGAAGCCGCCTTCTAGCTCTTCACTGGCGGAGACAGATAGATCTTCAAATGTGTAGTGTTGATCAACAAACGTAGCATTGAAAAGACTAGCCTCAAATTCGACACCCGAGGCAATTTTATCAGTACGAAGACGTTCGACTTCATCCACGTCGATCGTAAACGCAAACACGTCACCTGCATCGAAGTTGTCAACTTCTACCGTCAACGCAAGACCATCTTCAGAAACAGACACCGACCGCACGTCGTCGGCCGTTACGCCGGAACTGTTGGCTGAGTCGAACTGGAAATCGTGAGCGCCACCTGCTCCAGGCTGTTCTTCATTAATGTCGAAGAACATATCTCCGTCGGTCAACGTACCACTAAGATCCTGATCACCATTGATCACGAACTGGGAGAGCTGTGTTGTTTCTGCTCCACCTTGGAAACTGACTTCAAAATGGTCGGGAGTAGTATCTTGTCCAGCGTCACCTTCTAAATACGTCACCCCTGCAATCACAGGATCCGCGGAAAGCACCTTGCGCTCTTCCATTACCTCAAAGCGACAGCGTCGAAGCGTTGCGTTCTTGATCGCCTCATCGGCGCGTTTATCCTTGTCGTTTCCAAGAATCTTATTCGAGATTTTATTGATCAAGCCCAACGGTCTTCCTCCAA
>CAZDBE010000124.1:0-14879 GCA_964503675.1 uncultured Pirellulaceae bacterium
ACCACGGATGGGCAAGGATAAACACGGATTCGCGCTCACATCCGTCTTCATTTGTATCCATCAGTGGTTTAAAACTGTCCCACGATCTTCAGCCGGTTAAGCCTCATCAGTTGACCGATCCCAGAACGCTGCAGCGAAGAACAGCATCACAATCAGTGCGAAGGCTGCGGGGATGTACCAAAATTTGGCGAAATCCACTGCATCGCCAGTGGTACACTGAGTTGTCCACCAGCCGAATGCCTGAGCGCCAATTCCCAATCCAAGCCCTTGTGTGAGCATCACAATCAGCGATTGCGCTTGAGAACGAATTTCGGGCTTGGCCTTTTTGTCGGTGTAAATCATGCCTGACACAAAGAAAAAGTCGTAGCAGATTCCATGCAGGAGAATGCCAAGGAAAATCGGAACCGTCAGCAAAGGGCCCTCCTGGCCAAACGAAAATCCCCACAGACCATAACGTACAGCCCACGCCAACATCCCGATGATCAGCATATTCTTGACGCCAAATCGTGCAAAACAAACAGGCATCAAAAGCATGAACAGAATCTCGCTCATCTGTCCCGTGCTCATTGCTCCAGTCGTTGAACCAAACAATTTCACTCCCGACTGATCAACGTACCCGTAGCCCATCGCGTAGTAGCCCGCCAACGGAATGCAAATCAGGAACGACGCCAAAGCGAATACGAAAAACGACTTGTCTTTAAGCATCGCCCACGCATCGACGCCGAGGATTTTACCAATCGAAATCTTCTCGCCTTTTGCTGGCGGTGCCGTGCGTGGCAAAGTCAAGCAATAGACTCCCAAAATCGCAGAAGCGATGGCCGCTGCATGAAACATGTGAACGGAATTATCACCAAAGCTTTCCGAGTCCCCTGTGAACGTTCGACACCCCCACATGACCCAGTTACCGAAAATCCAGCCAATGGTGCCCAACACCCGAACGATAGGAAATTCCTTTTCGCCATTGGAAAGATGTTTGAAAGACAGACTAGCGGTCAAACCCAACGTCGGCATGAAGCAAATCAAATAAGCCAGCAAACAGAGAATCATGGGGTGCGTGAATTGAGCAAATGCACCTGTTGGTTCTCCCGCGCTGGCCAGCGACGGAGCAAACCACAGCAGTGCAGCCCCCAGCAGATTCAAAATCCCCAACACCCATTCTGTATTGAGCAACCGGTCGGTAACCAGTCCAAGAGACAACGGCGCGACAATCGCGGCGATAGGCGCAACGGTATAGGCCGCTGCAATGAAACCTGACATTCCACTATCGGTCAAAAAACCGTTCATCGATACGTACCACGCGCCCCAGATAAAAAACTGCAGGAACATCATGATTCCAAGTCGCACTAAGAGGACGACAGAAGATTTTGCCGAGCTTGATCCAGAAGCATTCGCCATCGTCAACACTTTCTAACATTTAGGAACTATTGTAAAACCGCAACCACCTTCACGGACACAGACAACACCATCCTCTTAGCTTTTCAACAGCGGCTCTGATAAATTCAGTGACTCCATGAAGCAAGTCTGCATCTCAAAAAAGGAGTGCACCAAATCGGCAGGGGTCACGTCCAGCGGTCCTTTGACATGGATCAGGTTTGGCCGGACAGCAATGGTGGTTCTCATTGAGTTCAACCCAATCGTGCAATAGGTTATGTCCTTATCATAATCCAAATCCACATCGCCTGAGTCCGCGTCTTCGATTTGGTCGATGATCGTTTCCAAATCTAGCGGTTTCTCGCAAGCGACTTCCAGTTGATTGAAACGCGTACCAAACGCCGCAAAGAACTCTTCACCAGTAATCACATCAGCGCTGGTGATACCGCGTACACTTCTGCGGATGACCACGTTTCGGTGCGAATCCTCCATCGGCACAACCGTCACCTCGTAGAAAAAATGCGGCGTGGTGATTACACCCATTCCATCGACCGGTCCATCGGCAGAAATTTCCTTGCGTTTAAATTTGAAACTTGATTTCAATTTGGCAAACGTCGCGTCTAAATCCGCATCTAATTCGGCCTGTGCCAAATCGTTCAGGTACTTTTGGCTGACCGCCCCCTTGGAAGCCGACGCTCCCGCCGCTTTGGAGATGCCTTTGAGCTCTTTGACTGGAATCTGTTGTTCAGCAACAAAAGAAATGTCTGGATTCTTGGACATGTGCGCGACAGTAAAAATGCAACGAAATAGGAAAGCTGGCAGAACTGTGTGAGCCCAATTTAGCGTCCCGCGGTGGCTTAAGAAAGCACCCAAACTGCCAAGACACGACTGCGGCAGGATGAAGGCTCCGGCGAAGCCGTTGTGATTTGTACCGGAAACCACCGGGAAATCGCAGCCGAACGCTATCACCTTCCGCTTGCGCGTGTCTGTGTTCCGGTCAGTTAAACTGTGCGGGCTATTGGTCAGCTGAGTCCCGTAACAACTGCCGATTTTGTGGACGGCAGCAATCGTCAAGACGATTAACGATTTTGAGGGTTTTGATCGACAAGCCGAAACTGACGTTTCAAATACTTGCTTTCCCGTACGCAAGAAACGCGATCAAGGCACTTCCAACGTTCCATTTGCCGACCGGTTTGCGGTGATGGAAAAACGCCCGGCTATTTGCGGGCAGACCCAGATTTCAAAAGGATTTGAAAAATGCGATCCATGTTCATGCTCGCAGCCTTCGCGGCTGTGATAGGTTTCACCGGCTGCTGCGGCACCGGTGGTAGTAGTAAGCTTGGCAGTGGCCTCGGAGCAGGAAAAGCTGTCGTCTCATCAGTCGGCGCAGAGGCAAGTTCAGCTGCGGTCGACGCCTGCAGTGTTTGCGGACCTGATTCAGTGGTGTCCATCTCCGCTCCGTACGCCTGCGATGGTGAATGCGGATCAGTACCGATGAGTGCTCCATCTTCTTGCGGCTGCTCGAGCTGCGATGGAGGCGGAGACGTTGAGTACGCCCCGGCTCAGTCAAGCGGCTGCAGTGCTTGCGATTCAGCGTCGACTGGAGAAGCACGAGGTCTGTTGACAGCGAACAGGCCTAAGAGAAGGAGAGGTTTGGCAGCCAACAAAGGAATGGGCTTGGCTCTAAAAGGCAAGGGCAAAGCTTGTGCGGAGACCCGTTCTCTAAGTCCATCTGCTGGCTCCGGCTACGTTGTTGACGAGGGCATAGTTACTGGCGAGAGCTGCGATGAATGCTCCGCTGGTGTCGAGCAAACCGTCGCTCAAATGCCTGATGGTTTTCTGTTCGGTAGTTCATCTGGTGGCCGCCGAATTTCATCAGGAATCGTCTCGGACATCAAAGAAGCCAGAGGTGGATGCCGCGGCCAGGGATGTGCCTCAAGCTACGCTGGCGGCTGCGGAAAACGCGGTTGCGGTGCCGGGAAACTCTGTGGGGCTTGCTCTAAGCTCGCCAAGGTAACCGGTGTTGCACATCCTTACGGCGGAGCAATCCCGCACACCAATCCGGCGGTTGGACAACAGCCTCAATCGGGCATCGCACCTCAGTACGCTTACCCGTACTACACCACTCGAGGACCAAGAGACTTCTTGCGAGACAACCCGCCTTCCATCGGCTACTAGTTCATTTTGGAACCGGTACGAAGGAAGTGAAGCTAAATTGAAATCTGGAGCACGTCGTCCCTAATGGGCGACGTGCTTTTTTGTTGCCAGCACACGAACAGCGCCGTTCCGTTCAACTCGGTCCAGCCGCTACAGCTTCGCGCGAACGTGGCCTGACAACCGCTACTGCCGCGACAATCGGAATTTTTGTTGCAACTGGCCCCGGCCGCTGATCGATACAAAGACAGCCGAGCGCTCAATGTTACCGCCGCCCGTTTCTCGAAGAACGCCATGTCACCCAAGAAAAAGTCAAACTCAAAATCTCGCCCCGGCATCACCCGCCGCACCGCACTTGCGGCAGCCGGTGCTTCGGCCGCGACCATCTGCAGTTCGGGCCAAGCGTCTGCGAAGACAGATCGGCAGCCGGTAAAGAATCTAGTGCAATTGGGCGTGCGTACAAAGACCAAGGGTTCTGGAATCAAGGCCCGGGCCGCCGCGGATTATACGCGCAGCTTAAAGCAGTATGGCGGGCGATTGGCCAACCCTGTTCGTGACCTGATGTTGACCGCCAAGCATGAAGACCGCATCCACTTCGGCGTGATGGTGATCGGATCTGGCTACGGCTCTTCCATCACCGCCGCGCGACTCTCGCAGCGTTTGAGGCCGGAGCATCGGATGTGCATTATCGAACGAGGCAAGGAATGGGTGCCGGGAAGTTTCCCTGACACCTTCGCCAATGTATCGGGCAACGCGCGCGCCGTTCTGGCGGGGCCTACCAAAGGCCAAGTCACCCAGCCGCTGGGCCTGTTCAATCTGATGATGAACGAAGAAGTCAATATCCTATCCGGAAACGGACTTGGCGGGGGTTCTTTGGTCAACGCCAGTATTGCATTGCGCCCACATCCTGAGGTTTTCATGCAGGATCGCTGGCCGACCGAATTGAAGAACATCGAAACGCTTGGCCCCTACTACGACAACGTGGCCCGCGCTCTATCACTGACGCGCACTCCTCACGACCAGACACCTAAAGTGCGCTACCGCCGCGTGGCTGCTGAGCGCATCAGCCGTAACCCAAGTTTCTTCGACCGATCACACGTCTCAGTAATGTACGACCATCGCTACTTGGACCAGCAGATGCGTAACCCGCAAGGCATGATTCAGCGCGCCTGTACTCTGTGCGGGGATTGCATCAATGGCTGTAACATCGGTGCCAAAAACACACTGGCCATGAACTATCTGCCGGTCGCCAAGCACAACGGCACTGAAATGTATACGCAGTGTGAAGTCACCTCGATCGAGAAAATGTCTGGCTACTACCGGGTAAACATGAACTACGTGGATGATACGCAAAACGAGATCACGCGCCATCCCGTGTCCGTCAATACGCGCATGGTTGTCGTGGGCGCCGGAAGCCCTGCCAGTTCTACTATCCTGATGGAGTCAGAAAATCCATCGTTTCTGTTTTCACCAATGCTGGGACGCAACTGGTCGGGCAATGGAGACACGATTGGATTTTGTGTAGGTATTCCACCGGGAGCCAACATGAGCGGTTTTGGAGGCTACCATACGGAACGTCCTCCCGTTGGACCGACGGTTCAAACGTCGCTCAATTTCTATCGTGACGCTGAACTGCGAAAACGACTGCTGATTCAGGACGCTGCCATTCCGCGCGGCGTGAGCAACCTGTTCACCGCGTTGCTTGGCGATCTTGACTTAGATAGCTCGATGGTGATGTTGGGCATGGGACACGACCGAGGTGAAGGCATTGTCGAAAAACGCAACGGACGATGGCAGGTCAAATGGGAAGGCTTGAAAGACAGCGCCTATCGCAAAATGGTGTTCAAAGAGTTCGACCGACTGGCTCGCGCTCACGGCGGCAGGTACAAGCGTCTCAAAGCATTCGGTGACAATCTGGTTACCGTCCATCCGCTTGGTTCTTGCAACATGGCCGACGGAGCCGAGGGCGGAACCGTCAATCATCTTGGCCAAGTCTTCGATGGAGCGGACGGTAACATTCACCCGAATCTCTACGTCGCCGATGGATCGATCATTCCGACCGCACTTGGAGTGAACCCATACATGACGATCGGAGCGCTCGCCGACCGAATCTCCAACCACATCGTTGCAAACCCAATGCACGCCGAACTGTTCGCCGATTGCAACATGTGAGCGGGCAAGCTAAACAGCGGTTAGTTTTTGATTGGTCTCTCGGAGATTGCTTGCTCTCTTAAGCTTCGGCTTAACAGGAGAGCAACAAAACAACCGATTCGATGTCAGACCATCGTAAGACCTTCGTAGTCATTTTTTCTTCGTCTCGCGTCGGTAGAGCCTTGCTCCTTCGAACCAGATATTCTGCTGACCTTCGTCGGTGAAAGTAGCGTGGTGTTCAACGCGCCCGTCATCATACTTCAATGTCATGCGGTAACCGTCCAGCTCGTAACTGCCCATCCGGTCAGTTTTCGGTCCGTTGCGATTGCGTTTCGAAAGGGCCGTTGCGTTGGGGCTGAGCGTGGAGATGACAGTGCTATCGTCGCTCCAGACGGCAGTCGTAATTGCCTCCATCCCGGGTACGCCTCCTGATTGCGTGGAACCATTTCTATACTTCAAGAACCGCCCGTTGTCGCTCAATTTGATCCCCCATCGGCGAACGGATGAGTTATTGGAGACCAGACTGGTTTCGGTGCTTACCATCCCAAAGTCGCCTGCCAATTGCGTTCCTTTCTCAAACGGCACGCCGATCACTTGTTTGCCGTTCGGCTGACGGTATTCTCTCGGTCGCACGGGCCAAGCAAATGTGTAATTGTCCTCTTCCTTTTTCCACCATCCCCAACGGTCTGGCTCGCGACTGCGCGAAACGGCCACGTCAAGTGTATCAGGGGAAGTCGGCAAGCCGTCCATCACGCGCCCGTCCTTCATCAATACGAAACCTTCTTGATCGAGTTGCACCGCGCCGGATCGATAATTGGTCTCCCACACATACAAAACAGACTCGATCTCATCAGTCCGAACACCTTCCCCCGGTTCGGTCACGTGCTTGTAGCGTTTTGCTTCGGCTTCGGCAATTTCATCGGCCCGTTTTACTTCTGTCGGTGAAGCACGGTCGCTCTTTGAAATCCATGTCAGCTTCCGTTGCCATCGACCTTCTCTGGCATAGATCACCATCTTGCCCGTCGACTCTTTCCCATACACACAGTATTCATCGTCGTGTCTATACGTGCTGTTAGCCAGTGTTTTACCGACATTGAGTCTTCCGGTCGCATTAGAATAGAGATACCGGCCAGTCTTTCGGTATTTGTCCCCGCCAACTAAAAACTCAAACTCTCCGTTATCAAAGAGAACAAGATCGTATTTTGCCCCGACCTTGTTGTCCCGCAAATAAACTGCATTGCCGACATAACGACCGGGCTTGATCGCACCACCTGCCTTTAGATTTTTGACCTTAGGAGGCGTTTTTTCAATGTTTAAACCACGACTTGACTTTGCTGCCGCTTCTTTTTCGACGCGAAACAATTTGTACATCAAGGTGACACCTGCAGCGTTGTTCGAATCGCTAATATTGTGACTGCTGACGGCTGATGCGAATCGAACGTGGACTTTGTCGACACCAACGGCCAACCCTCTCACGATGTATTTCTTCCCAACCGCTTCGAAATGACGAGTCCCCTCAATCATGTTGCCCGTTTGACGAACAACGGTTGGTGCGCCGGACCACTTCCCACTAAGGGGAGCTTTGCCTGTCGACATCCGGATCTTCAACCAGCCCTGTATGCTTTGCTCGGTATCCAAAACCTGTCGCTGATAGAACTTTACCGTAAGACTCTGGCCTTTCTTCAAACCCATCTTGGAAAAGACTGTCGCTGTTCTCCCTGCAGTCGTTTTCTTCCATCCGCTGGGCGTATTGGGCACTGTGTGGAGAGATTGGGCAAATAAGACGGAAGTAAAAACGCATGTCTGAACTAAACAGATCAAAACGCACACGAACAGAAATCGTCGGGGAAATTCTTGAATTATCACAGAATTGTCTTGCTTCAAAATTTTAACGATACGCATGGTGTCAGAAGGAGACGCTGGCCTTGTTGAGGATTGCTCGCGCTCGTTTGCTCAGCGGCACCTCTAAGCGACGGCAGGGCCGGAAGTCCTCTTCGAAATATTTCTTCTTAAGGATCATCGAACGAACCTCTATTCGATACTCGGTTCGTCGAGTGACCGGGTTGTAGGTCACCTCGGCTAACGTACCAATAAAAGGTTGCTTGGTTCTATTCTTGGCCAGCACCTCAACGCGATCGCCGACTTTGTATCCGGCGTCCTTCACCGGTAACCACATCGCTGGCAGGACGCGAATCGAAGTGTCGCCGTAACTGATCACGGAATAACCATTCTTGCGATCTGCTTCGTCTTCGCACTCAGCCAATTGAAAGATGCGTCCCCCGGGAAGCATACCAGCGGCCACTTCCATATCGTCGGGGTGAATCCAGTCCTCCACCGGCTGTTCTGGCCAGCGAAAAAAGACTCCATGACGAGGCAATGTACGCACAGGTTTCCGAAATTGAGCCGACTCGCCATCGACGCGCCCCGATGCCAACGTGCTGACAAAATCGCTCAGCAACAGCCGGTTTTCCGCTTCATCAAGCTGCTTGGGTTCCATGTTCCCATCTCCGTCAAGGAAAAGATTCAGGACTTGCACGCCGGACAACCCGCACGATGCGACGTCAACCGCTCGTTTGAGACACCGCACTTTGTCCAACTCGTGTGCCAAATGCGAATTCCAACCGATTGGTTATATAATAGCAACTGATACGAGCCGGCTCAAAAGGTTTCATCAATTTTGGCATGCATCGTAGACACATAACTTTCTCTTCATTGATTACCGTTTTATTCACGTGTCCGTTCACTCACATTCTAGCTCTTCAACTCAGTCACCGCCGCCGGACACGTCAACGGCGCTGCCGACGGTACGTTACAGCGCCCAGTCCGAGATTCGGAATCCCACTAAACTGTTCGCGGACATGTGGGCCGATACGTGGAACGGGCGCGAGTTAGCATGGCGATTATTCCTGAGAAATATTCGCGGATTGTACCGACAAACTGCGTTGGGATTGTTTTGGGCGTTTCTGCCGCCGGTGGCTAATACCGCGATTTGGATCTTCCTACGTCAACAGGGTGTCTTCAATATTGGCGATATGCAGGTCAACGAGACGCTTTATATTCTGACCGGTATGATTCTCTGGCAAGCTTTCGGCGACTCGATTCAAATGCCGCTCAAAGTGCTAAACCAACACAAGAGTATGCTTTCGAAACTTCGTTTCTCGCGTGAGGCGTTGCTACTCGTAGGAATGGGCGAGATCGTTTTTGATCTGATGATCCGCGCCATACTACTAATTTTGGCTATGGCATGGTTTGGCGTCGCGCCTTCACTGGCGGTGTTCGGGGCCATCCTAGCGATCGTTATGATGATTGCGCTCGGCGTGACCTTGGGAATATTGCTAATGCCTCTCGGATCGCTCTATCAAGACGTCGGCAGGTTGTTGTCGATGGTTGTACCTTTCTGGATGATCCTGACACCGATCATTTATGTACCCGCCACTTCGTTTCCCGGCACGATGCTAAACTGGCTCAATCCGGCCAGCCCATTTTTGATTCTCTCGCGCGATCTACTGCTGCTAGGGCAGAGCGATATGTGGTTGCCGGCGTTCGTCTGGGCTCTGATCACGATTCCGTTGGCCGTGTTTGGACTGATCGTGTTTCGCATTTCTATTCCCGTATTGGTCGAACGCATGAATACGTAGTGTAGCAGTACAGCTAGTAATTAGAGTTTCGCTACCCTGAGCCGCCGACATCTGAAAACCAAAAACTTTGTACCACTCCTCCACCAATTCGCCCGATGTTATTCTTAACGTGGATCACGTCTGGAAGATCTATTGCCGCAACCTGAAACGCTCTATGCGCTACGGATTAGTGGACCTTGGGCGTGAGATCATTGGTGGCGGTCGAGATCGGACATCAGAGGATCTACGCCCGGGAGAGTTCTTCGCGGTCAAAGACGCCCATTTTCAAGTTCGCGCGGGGGAGTGCGTCGGGATGCTTGGTCCAAATGGGGCCGGGAAAAGCACCATGCTCAAAATGATCAATGGGCTGATCCTACCCAACGCTGGAAGTATTACGATCAATGGAAACGTCGGGGCGATGATCGAGCTGGGAACTGGGTTCAACCCGGTGTTGTCGGGGCGCGAAAACGTCTATGTTAACGCGGCGGTTCTGGGGTTAGGGAAAAAGGAAGTTGACCAGTGCATGGAAAGCATCGTTGAATTTGCCGAACTTGCCCATGTGATCGACGAACCCGTTAAGACTTACAGTTCTGGGATGAAGATGCGATTGGGATTTTCTATCGGAGCCAACTTGCGTCCGCAGTTATTGTTGATCGATGAAGTATTGGCCGTGGGCGACGTCGCCTTCCGCATGAAATGTTTTGCTCACCTACGTGAATTGGTCAAAAGTGGCATCTCGATCATTTTGGTCACACACGCTGTCAGCATGCTTAACCGTGTCGCCAACCGCGCGATTGTGTTCGGCGATGGCAACATTATCCATGACGGCGACTTGGAAACGGGATGCACTGTCTATGAGGAGACGATGGGGGCGTCGGACCGTGTGAAACATGCGGCTGATCCAGAACCGGAAACCGCAGCACGAGTTCTCAAAGCGGAAGTCGTCGACGAGAATGACGAGCCCTGCAAAGAATTTGAGACGGGGGCAACAGTGCGTGTGAAAGTCACACTGACGGCGACCGAATCACTCAGCCGCATGAATCTGTTTGCGGCATTGTGCTCACCAGTGCACGGCAGAGTCGCTGCGGTGTCTACGGCGTCGCACGAGATCGATTTCTCAATCCGAAAAGACAAAACGGTGTGTGTAACTCTGATCTTTGAAAAGATCCCGTTATTGTTGGGGGCTTTTCACTTTAACATTTCTCTTTATGGCCCCACGTCACTGAATTTCTATCATCGCGCTAGTGGGATCGGAAACTTTCGTATCATCGGCCCACCGATTCGTAGCGATGGTCGCGGCATCGAGGGAATCACCAAACTGCCTTGCCGCTGGAAGATTGAAGATTGACTTTTTGACCTTCAGCGTATCAGCACGACTGAAAAAAGAGGCGACCTGCCATGACAGTCGCCTCTTGATTCTACATCAGTCTCTAATAATAGCTGACTCAGACTACGCAATTAGATTGCGCCGACGACGAGCTACCATGCCGCCGATGCCAAGTGCGATCAAGGCAAACGAAGATGGTTCTGGAACAGCAGCCGGCACAGCGCTGATTGTAATTGTAGCGATTCCATTGGGGTACAATCCAGCATTAGTGAAATCAAAGTTACTAATATCAACACCATCGGCGTTCAGGAAGTTGCCGAATGGATCCGTTACGTCTGTGTTGACTCCATTTTCCGGGACGCCCGTGTCTGGGCCACCTTGGCCGTTAGGCAAACCAACACCGGGGAACAGCCCTGGTAGGTTTGGACCGCCGGGGGCAGCGGTAGTAAAATCGTTGACTTCTGTTCCAGCATCGTTAACCGCGTTACCGGCGATGTTGAAGCTGATAGGCCCGCCACCAGCGATAACGCTGGAGATGTCCCAAGCAAACGGATTTCCATTAGCAACATAGTAGTCATTAGATGGAAGAATCATCGATGCGTAGGAAAACAGATTGTTGGATCCGTCGCTGGCCAAGTTAAAGATGGCGCTCGTGGATTCGTTTGGCTGAATCGGAGGTGGACCGCTTTGAGCCGCGATAGCTCCTTGAACACGCGTCCCAACTTGTGAGGAAGCGACTGTGGCGCTTACTGCCGTGCCGCTAGAATTGTCGACGTAAGTCAGATTGTTGGCAAAATCGTATGCAAGTGTGCCGACGGTAGAAGTATCACCAAAGTTTCCGTCTTCGGCCAATCGCTCTAGCCCAGGCTGTGAGCTCAGGCCGCCGTTGTAACTGTCGAAACTTCCATCATGGAAGCCAACCCAAACCGGAGTCAGTGCAACTCCTCCGACGGGAGCGTTGTTAGTAATGGTCACCTGAACCTGCTGAGCTTGCAGGTTTGGGAGAAGGGTAAGGCACGCAGCCAGGGCTACAAAGAAACTACATCTCATTTTTTTAGTCCTTGGGAGAAATCAGGTCAAACAATACAAATCCCACGCGCAAGCAGACTTTGGAATGCGAAAATAGCTTCCAACGGCAGAAGACCTCAGCACGCCTGAATCAGCGTCCCGAATAGATCAACCGCCCGTCTCTAAGATCACATGGCTAAACACGAGGGAGGTGTTTTGAAGCTAGTGTCGCCAGACCGATGGGATCTCTCCGATTTCCTCCAATTTGTGGAACAAATGAGCGACAACTCACACAACCAAGTCGCGCGATGCCTGTTCTGTGAAACAAGGCACAGAAAAGAAGGTTGCGTCGTTGTGCCGTTCTCGGCAATGGCGCAAGAAAAAACGCCGACCAAAGACTTGATCGGCGTTAATGTATCCCCGACACCGAAGCAGCAAGCCGCTTCGGTGCCAGTGAAAGCTCAGCCGTGAGCACCTGAAGAAACGATTGACCCAGAAACCATTTCTACAGGATAACTTAATGCTCTTCCCCAGGAGGGAGGACTAGTGAGCGAGTCCCGCGATCCTCTCACTTACGACTGAACTTAAGGTGTTTTGACTGAGCAATCAGTTTACAACTCCGAAAACTCTGAAATACCTATACAGGCGGCACCCAACAGCCACAAGAGGAATCAGCAACGAAAGATGAATGCTCGATAGCTCTCTTGCCAGCAAAACGGCCTCTGACTCAGGCACCCTGTTCAACTAGGCTTTGATAGGCAAAATAGGCAGTTCGCCTACGATTTAGCTCCGGAGCCATGTTCCTCGATGAAAGTTCTAATTACTAACGATGACGGATTTTTCGCGCGCGGCCTCAAAGCGATGGCCCGGCACATCGGTGGAAACCACGACGTTTTCGTCGTTGCCCCGCAAATCGAGCAATCTGGAATAAGCCAGGCAATTACTTTCCTACGGCCACTTAACCCCAACCAAGTATACGACAAACAAGGGAAGTGCACGGGCTACAGTGTCAACGGCACGCCAGCGGATTGCGTCAAGTTGGGCATTCACGAATTGGCTCCTTGGAAACCAGATCTCATCGTCAGCGGCATCAATTTTGGCCTGAACGTCGGAATCAACGTCTGCCACTCTGGTACCGTCGGCGGCGCGTTTGCGGGATCGATGTTTGGGATCCCTGCGGTTTCCATCAGCGTCGAAGGAACTGAAAATGCGAACTTTGACCTTGCTGCGGAAATTGCTTGGTCGATCATCGAAAAGATCGAATGGGAGAAACTACCGGCCAAATCAGTTGTCAACATTAATGTTCCGCGTCAGGTCATATCTGCCGACACAACGCCCGTTTTTGTTCCGGTCGAAACAAACCCCTTGGGTTATCATTTTCAAAAAGGCATAGATCCCAGAAAGCGGCATTATTTCTGGGCGACCAACGCACCGGCACCCGAGCCTTCGCCCTATTTGACCGATACCCAAGCGGCCTTTCAGGGGCGTGTCACTGTCTCGACTTTGGCATATGACCCCAATCATGTTCCGGCACTCGACGCCCTTGCCAATCAGTTTGAATAAACGACTACCACTTCAAGTAACCAATGAATCAGCCAGAACCCAATAGTCCTCCAGCCGGTTCCACCGCCGTCATTGGTGTCGTGACCGTTTCTGACAGAGCAAGCCGAGGCGAGTACGAAGACCGGGGCGGACCGGCGGTAAAGAAGTATTTGGACGAAGTGCTAACATCGCCTTGGCAGAGCACACAGAAGATCATCAGCGACGACCAAAACTTGATCGAGCAAACGCTAATTGATATGGCCGACAACGAAGGCTGTTGTCTAATCGTGACGACCGGCGGCACCGGACCTGCAGTGCGCGATGTGACGCCGGAAGCCACCGAAGCGGTCTGCGATAAAATGATGCCTGGATTTGGCGAACAAATGCGTGCGGTCTCTTTGACCAAAGTAGCAACAGCAATTCTATCCCGCCAAACGGCCGGCATCCGTGGCAAGACGTTAGTGATCAATCTACCCGGAAGCCCCAAAGCAATCGCTGAATGCCTTGACGCCGTCTTCGCAGCAGTGCCTTACTGCATAGAGCTGATCGAAGGTCCGTCGCTGCAAACAGATCCTCAAAGAATCGTTGCTTTTCGCCCCAAAAAACAGCTTCGCCCATAAGTAGCGTCGCATGTCGCATCGCGAAATAACGCCGCGAATGCAAGACGACTATCCCAGCATTCGTTTCACCTTGGCCAACCGGCTGCCACATGTCTCGCCGAGCGCTGCTTTCTCGCTGCAAGTGAAGAACCAGCTGGTTCTCCACGTCAATATCGCGATCAGCAAAATTGAGACGACAGACAGCCACGGATTCATCAGCAAGATCAGTGGGGTCAAAGCGCACAACCAGATTCCGCTATTAGCGCGGCAGCCGAACAGGTGGTTGAAGCCAAATATCATCACGACATTAATTGCGTTGCCCAGCGTTGTTGCAACGACGGCTCCTGTAAGTCCCATTCTTGGAATGAGCAGCATGTTCAAAACGATGTTCACGACTAAACCAACAAAAATCGAAAACGCGGCCCACTTGCCTTTTTCCGCAACCCACAAGTAATCCTGCCCAACGACGAATAGACAGAACCAGATGCAGTAGACCAGTGTCAACGGCAACACACGCAGCCCATCGTTGTAGCGACCTTGCAGGACCCAGTCGAACAATACCGGAGAGAACAACAGTACCAAAACACTGCCGGCCGTAAAGCTGACCGTCATCAGTTTCACGGTCCAGTTCAACTGTTCGATTGCTTTGTCTTTCCGTCCGGCCTCCCAGTGAGCGCTCATATATGGCATTAGCACACCGCCCAGCATGGTGGCAACGCTGACTAGTAACAGCGGCACGACACGACCGCTGTGATACTGCCCGACGAAACCCTGAGCCAGATCGTGCGACGCAGATGACCAGTGGATCAGCATGTATCGGTCAGACACTTCAAAAAAGTTGTGGCAAAAATTGGACGCCCACAACCAAACGGCAAACGGAGCGATGCGTTTCCACATTTCACGATGCGGCAGATGCGTTTTCGCTACCGACTCTAGCCCCGTCCCGCGGAACTTCCAGAACACCCATACTGCCGGCAACATCCCAATCATGGATGCGATGGCATAAGACGTCGCCGCAGCAGCCGCTTTGTTCTCCCATGTGGAAATCAAGTAGACACCGGCGACCGCGAACACCATCCCTGTCACAAATCGCATCGCGGTTACGACACG
>CAZDBE010000125.1:0-14770 GCA_964503675.1 uncultured Pirellulaceae bacterium
TTGAGCGTTATGGAAGAAATGGACTCAAATTCAATCTGTGAACAGCTTTCGATTACGCCATCGAACATGTGGGTGCGCATGCACCGCGCTCGACTTGGGCTTGCGAAGTGCGTTAGCGAAAAATGGGACGGGGAGGTGGAACATGCCTGATGACAAAGAAGTTAGCGAGTTAATTTCGCAGTCGATGCGGGGACGTTTGTCAGCCGATGAAGAGAAGAAAATCGAGGACAGCCTTGGACATAGCGAAGAGTCTCGGAAGTTTGCAGCGTTGTCCAAGCGGATCCATGAGTCCGTGTCCGGTTTGCAACCGGCGGATAATACTGAAGTGAAAATGCCACTTCCTGATGAAGTTCGTGCGCGATTGAGTGACACCGTCGCGTGTGCCATGCAAGAAAAACTGAGCATGTCTCAAGCGGGGCTCATCACCAACCCAGCTTCGGCCGAATCCACGAAGCCGTTTGAAATCGACCCCACCAAATCTCCGGATGACTATAAAGAGATCGTCACAAGGTTTCAGCGTGTCCGAAAACTGGCGACTGGTGGGATCGGCGAGGTATGGGTCGCACGCGATGAAAAGTTGGGCCGATCAGTTGTGATCAAAGAAATGAACTCGCTCGCTAAGGAAAATTCCCTGGCATGGGATAGGTTTCAGCGAGAAGCCGAAATAACCGGTTTGCTGGAACACCCTAACATCGTGCCACTCTATACATTTGGTGTCGACCGTCGAACTGGCGAACCGTTCTACGCGATGCGTTTTGTAGGCCAACGCAACCTCGCCAACGCTATCGAAGAGCATCACGATCGAATCGAAGCAGGACACGCCGAGAGACTGTCGCTTCACCGACTGCTAAATATTTTTCTCGACATATGTCAGGCACTCGCTTACGCTCATTCGCGGGGAGTGATCCACCGAGACCTAAAACCGGAAAATATCGCAATTGACAATTTTGGTCAGGTGATCGTGCTCGATTGGGGGCTCGCAAAGGTTTTGGATGAGAGTGAACTGGCGCTCAAGTTGAACGACAATTGCTGCATGACCGATTCATCTTTGATGCACACGGCTCACGGTGAAGTCATTGGCACGCCAGTCTACATGTCCCCCGAACAGGCCTCAGGACAAGTTGATCTAATCGACACGCGGACTGATGTCTACGGACTCGGTGGAATTCTGTTTGCAATGTTGACTGGCAAAGCCCCTCATGCTGGCTTCGCAAACGACGAAAGTTCGGGATTCACCGAAGTCATCACACGGATCGCGGACGCTTCAACACCGGCGCCAAGTGATTTTGCCGAAGTCTCAACAGAGCTCGAAGCGATTTGCGTTCGCGCATTATCTCGCAAGCGACACCTTCGTTTCGACTCCGCCGCAGAACTTGCGGAAGCTGTTGAGCAATGGATGGTCGGTCAGAGCAGCATGAAGGTTGACTACCAAAAACTACGCATGGAAGGACGCGAAATGCGTGCCGACATGCAGTCTCAAGTTCATGACCTCGAACGCAATGTGAGTTTCTGCTCCAGCCTTCCGCCGGTTCAGGAATTGATAAAGGCTGAATCCGATGACGACCAGAAGGTTTGGCGAAAACGAATGTCAACGATTCTTGTTGGTTTGATGGAAGCTAACCCTGGCTACCAGAGCTTGGCTTACGGAAAGTTTGAGGGTGAATCCTATACTGAAATAGTGCGAGTCGAGAAGCAAAAGGGGCCGAACAAGGCGATTAGGATTACTCCCAAAAGCCGACTCAAGACTCGAAAACAAAACGACCACTTGCAACAGATTTCTGAAGGCTTGCCCGGCGAGCTGTTGACTTCACTGGTTTGCCCGGACGATTCCAATAGTGGCTCTGCGGAAATCGGCTTGCAATCGGGTATCCCGATTTACGATCGGGAATCAGAAGAAGTGTTTGGCTTTATCGTTGCGACGCGTGACATTTACCAAGTCCTCGAAAAACAACTTGGTCGCCGCCACACGGCTGGCGAGGTCATCGTGGCCAGTGACACCTACAACGTAATGGCTCATAAAGTTGATGGACACCTGAACGAAGAGACACGTGGGCAGACTGTTACTGAAACGACTCCTGCATTCGCTTCTGTAGTTGAGCATCTTCAAACAAATCTCGACTTCGACGACGATTCAAAGGCTGAATTTTTCGGAGCTAGAATCTGGTTTGACCAAGGTAAGAACGGGCTGATGTTTTTGCTAAAGCGTTAGGAAAAATTGAACGCTCAGCTAGGCTCGTAGCGATTCATTGATTCTTTCTCGTGCTGCGTCAGACAATTTTGGCACGGTGGGATCTACCGCTTGCCGGTCTAATGTCTGACGCCTTACTTCGGATTCGATCAGCGTCATCGTTTCCCGGAGTGAACAGCAGAGCTTACACATCATTAGGTGCACACGCAGTCGAACGCGGGTCGAGAGCGGCAGTTTCTTATCAAACGACTCAGATATGATTTTCGAGACGTCTTTGCAGCTTAGCATTTCAATACTCACGTAGAACGGGTTTCTTCAACGGTCGAATAGCGAGATACTTCCTTCATCATTCAATCGGCATAAACTCTGATGTGATTTTCTTTTGATTGTGCAAGGTGCGATGAACGGGACACATGTCAGCGATCTCCAACATTCGTTTCCTTTGGGCATCGGTGAGATCGCCTTCGATTCGAATCCATCTACGGATCTGGTCGACCTTGCCGGGTTGCTCTTCGCAGGTTTCACAATCTGAGGCGTGAATCCTGTTGTGCTCCAGTTTGACTTGAATGTTGTCAACGTTGAGCCCCTTCCGATTGGCGTACATCCGTAGCGTCATCGTCGTGCATGTGCCAAGGGCTGCGAGCAACAAGTCATAAGGTGTTACACCGAGATCGTCGCCGCCAGCGAACTTCGGTTCGTCGGCAACCAGTTGATGCCGACCGGCAACTATATCCTGCGTGAAAACCTTATTGCGTTCGGTGACAGTGACGGCGCCGTCGTGATGGTTTTCAGACTGATTCTGATCGGCTGACTCAGGAACGCGAGTTTCTGGTGAATCTAGATATCGCGTGGCCCAACTAGAGACGACCGAAGCCACGAATTCGGCATCTTCTTTCTTGCTGAGTAGATGATCGGCACCATCAAGCGACACGAAACTCTTTGGATGTTTGGCAGCGTGGTAAATCTTCTCCGCATTGTCGATGCCGACCACCTTGTCAGTTGGCGAATGGCAGATTAGCAACGGCTTACGGCTTGCCCCTAACTTTCCCAACACAGACGCCTCAGTCACGTCATCGAGAAACTGTTTCTTGATCGTGAAGGGACGACCGCCAAGCGATACTTTAGCCTGTCCCGTTTGTTCGATCTGCTGCCTCGCAGTTTCGTCGAACAGATGTACGACATGTCGCGGCTCGCTGGGAGCTCCAATGGTTGCGACAAGTTTCACTTCTTCAACTTCTTCCGCCAAATCAAGCACAGCCGCACCACCGAGACTATGACCAATCAAAATTTGCGGGGCCATACTCTGTTGCCGCATCGCATTGATGGCAGCTCGCAGATCATCTACGTTGGTGGAGAAATTCGTGTCGGCAAACTCGCCTTCGCTCTCGCCAAGGCCCGTAAAATCAAAGCGCAGCACGGTAAAGCCGCGTTCCCGTAAGCCACGCGATATGCGGCTTGCAGCGAGAACGTTCTTCCCGCAACTGAAGCAATGGACAAATAGAGCGACGCCACGATCCGTTCCAGTTGAAGGCTCCTCGAGTACGCCCGTGAGCGTCTCGCCATTGTTGTTTTTGAACTGGAATTTCCTAGGCATTCGACTTTTCCCTTCGCAATTAATGATTCTTGATTTTAGTACCGCATCAACTCAGGAGGCGGCGGACTGCAGTAGTTTGGGCTTCCGGCATCCATCAATACTGTAGGTGTCGAACTCTCTCAACAACCAGAGCCCGATGCACGCGGACAACATGGGAATGGCCGCAAAGAACAGCAAGTTTGGATAAGTCCACGGATCCAAATAGTTGGCCCATGAACTAAATGTGGAAACCGCATGCATCAGCAGTACTAGGCCGTAAGTCCATGTCCTGAAGGCACCGATAAGAAATGCAAGAACTAGGGCCAACTGAACTCCGCCTATCGCGTACGAGAGCGTCGAAGTAAGCGATGGAATCTTGTAGAACTTTTCAAACACTTTCGCCGTGTGTTCCGGGTTGGCGAATTTGTCGATCGTCCACATCAAGAAAACTACCGCAATACCGATACGGATTAGCATCAGACTAATGGCGAGCAAGCTTCTGGCTTTAGTGTCGAATTCGGGTGAATTTGGCTGTGACATGATCTCGTTCCCTTGGTTTATTGGTAATCAAATTGACTTGTTTTAAACCGCTCCGTACGCAACCATTGCGTCGGCGACTTTTATAAATCCGGCGATGTTCGCACCGGTGACGTAATTGACGTTGTCATGAGGCAATGAACCGTTTGAGCCGTGCTCGACACACTTTGAGTGAATGTCTTTCATGATGGTGAGCAACTTTGCGTTGACCTCTTCGCGTGACCAAGAGAGCCGCAACGCATTTTGGCTTTGCTCCAATCCGGAAACCGCAACGCCTCCCGCATTTGCAGCTTTCGCAGGGCCGAACAACACGCCGCTTTCCATCAGATGATTCATTGCGTCAAGCTCAGTAGGCATGTTCGCTCCTTCGCAGACAACTTGCACGCCGTTACTGGTCAGGCTTTCTGCATCCTCTAGATTGATCTCGTTTTGCGTTGCACATGGGATGGCAACATCACCAGCGACCGACCAAGGTCGCTGGCCAGCATGAAACCTAGCCGAAGAGAACTTGTCCGCGTACTCGGAAATCCTGCCTCGGCGTACGCCTTTGAGTTCTTTTACAAACTCAAGCTTCTCCTGCGAAATGCCTTCGGAGTCATGGATGAATCCAGACGAATCAGAAAGCGTAAGGACTTTCGCACCCAATTGAGTTGCTTTCTCGGCTGCATAGGTCGCGACGTTTCCTGATCCTGAGATAACAACGTTCTTTCCGTCCAAGCTGTCGCCACGATGGTTGAGCATTTCTTGACAATAGTAAACGCATCCGTACCCCGTGGCCTCGGTGCGAATCAGACTGCCACCGAACGACAGCCCTTTCCCCGTCATAACACCGTGAAATTGGTTTTGAAGACGCTTATACTGGCCAAACAAGTAGCTGACTTCGCGTGCTCCGACTCCAATGTCGCCGGCCGGAACGTCTTTATCAGGACCGATGTGCCGGAACAGTTCCGGCATCATGGACTGACAGAAGCTCATGACTTCGTTGTCGCTTTTGCCTTTGGGATTGAAGTTCGATCCGCCTTTTCCACCGCCCATTGGTAAACCTGTCAGGCTGTTTTTAAAAGTCTGCTCGAAGCCCAAGAACTTCAGCACGCTCTCGGTGACCGTCGGATGAAATCGCAAGCCGCCTTTGTATGGACCGATCGAGTTATTGAACTGAACTCGCCACGCACGGTTGACTCTTATATTCCCCTCATCATCTCGCCAAGTCACTCGAAACGACACGACGCGGTCGGGCTCGGTCATTCGTTCAAGGATTTGGTTCTTCAAGTAAACCGGATTCTCATGCACAAAAGGCATGACGGTCGAAACAAATTCTTTGACAGCTTGGTGAAACTCAGGCTGCCCTGGATTTCGTTTTTTAAGCCCTGTCATGAAACAATCGACGTCTTTGCATTTTTTCATCCACATCCAATCACCTATCTTTTTTCCAAGTTATTCTGAATCGCCTGTTATTGTTGGTAGACGAGCAAATACTGAACAACTTACAACCCTCCGAAGAAAGATTGAAGATTTTTACACTTAAAACGTGTACGACCACCGTTGGATTTCGACAACGTTTTTCCAATGAAACCATTGAAATGGTGAAATCGCAAGTGATTGTTGAAAGGAACCATTCGTTATGCCGTCTAGCCATTTTGTTGGCTGAAGTGCATCTGCGACAGCAACCCAGTCGACGCATTCTCAGTCAATCCTAAAATCCGCTGGGGTGGCAAAATTGGTGACGTGCCGTTGTCGCGAGTCGACAACCGCCCTACGAAGACGTTAAAGATAACGGGCCTGCTAAGATTGGCAGTTCGATCTTCTATTCTTGTTTACATTCACTCCTCAAGCCTAGCGAGAAGGATTCGATTGGTTTAACGAACTGGCAACGCATGTCGAAAACAGGTTTGACAAAACAATCACACGGGAACACTTTGCGTCATGAGCGACCGACAGACAAATGATAGTGACCGACGGTGGGATATTGGCATGGAGCATGTGCCTTTAGTCAGTTGTGATGGTAGCAGAATTCACATCGAAAACTTTCGCAACTTTCGCTATGAATGTGACGGCAGCTACCAAGGGAACTACGAATCTCGAACCGTAAACGTTAACGAACTGGAATCGGCTGAGTTCATCGTCGTGCCTTTCTCCGGTCAGCCTGACTTGGCTCATACGATGATGAGTTTTGGATCGTCGGATGGTCAGCATACGGTCGTGTCGGTCGAAGCCAGACGACGACTCAATCAGAAATATGGAATCATCAAAGGCATCTTCGGAGCTTTCGAGTTGATGTACGCCATCACGGATGAACGAGACGCGATTGGACTGCGCACAGAGATGCGTGGTGACGAAGTCTACCTTTACCGCAGCAACGCGAGTCCCAAACAAGTTCAAACTTTTTTCAAATGCGTTATGGCACGCGCAGATAAACTTTCCACGTCGCCTGAAAAGTACAACACGATTACCAACAATTGTCTGACCAATATCCGATTTCACGTGAACCGCATCTGGCCAGGCCTTGTTCCCTGGAACTGGCGAATTCTTATTAACGCTCATTCTGACTATTTGGCTTACCAGTTAGGATTGCTCGAACGTCACGAATCCTTCGAATCGACTCGGGAGCAGGCGAACATCACACAGCGAGCAAAGGGCAACTGGCATCGTGACGATTTTTCCAAGCTAATTCGGGCCTCTGGTAGCTGACTTTGTCTCAAGAAAGCCGGATTCTAAAAGCCAAAATCGTCAAGCAAGATCTCATGTTCGTTGGACGCAAATGGAATAAAACATGATGTCTTATGTTGAAATAATTCGCTTTTAACCGTATCAAAAGTCCCTGCCGCTCGCCGCTCACCAACCTTGAAAGGCTTTGGGATGTTCTCCACGGCAGCGAGCTTCCATTTCTCAGTCATCTTAAAATCGACGTGTCGATAGCGGCCGTACCAAATAGTTTTATAGCACTGCGCATGTCGATTGGGCTTGTCTCCTGCTAGAATCTTCTCAGGGATTCAACAGTTGAGTGTTAGAAACTAACGATCAGTCGTAGGAGTAGAGCGTGGGTCACGAATCTGAAAATGAAATATACGAACGCAGCGTCTTGATCCATCGCCAACTTCGCGGCAAGATTTCCCTTGTCAGCAAAGTTCCAGTGGAAACCAAAGACGATCTGTCACTTGCCTATACGCCCGGAGTCGCTCGTCCTTGTGAATTGATCGCCGAAAACCCGGATCTTGCCCGAGAGTTAACTATCAAGCGAAACACGATTGGCATCGTTAGTGATGGTTCGGCAGTACTTGGGTTGGGAAACATCGGGCCATTGGGAGCCATCCCGGTAATGGAAGGCAAAGCACTACTAATGAAAGAGTTTGCCAACATCGACGCGTTTCCAATTTGCGTTGATACTCAAGACGAACAAGAGATCATCGAAACGGTCCGTCGCATTGCTCCCGTTTTTGGAGGCATTAACCTTGAAGACATCGCTGCCCCCAGATGTTTCATTATCGAAGAAGCTCTTCAGGATCTTGGGATTCCAGTTTTTCATGACGATCAGCATGGAACCGCGATCGTATTGCTGGCCGCATTACTTAACGGTGCAAAAGTCACATCGCGAAAACCAGAATCTTTGCGAGTCGTCATCAATGGTGCGGGAGCTGCTGGCACGGCGATCGCGAAACTCCTTCGTTGTGTTGGACAAGAACCCGACGTTTGCGTTCCAGTTGCTGACGTGATTGTCTGCGATTCCAAAGGCGCAATTCATGAAGGCCGAGGCGACCTCAACGCGTATAAGATGGAGCTTTTGAAGTTCACCAATCGCGAAAATCGAGTCGGTTCGTTAAAGGATGTCCTTATCGGCAGCGACGCATTCATCGGAGTCAGTAAAGGCAACTTGTTGACCAAAGCCGACGTTCAAACGATGGCCGATGATGCCATCGTGCTGGCGATGGCCAACCCAATTCCAGAGATCATGCCCGATGAGGCCAAGGCCGGTGGTGCTGCCGTAGTTGGAACTGGCCGCAGCGACTTTCCCAATCAGGTAAACAACCTTCTAGCGTTCCCGGGAATCTTCCGTGGAGCTCTCGATGCGAATGCAAGTCAGATTACCGAATCAATGAAAATATCGGCGGCCAAAGAGTTAGCCTTCCTTGTCCGAGAACCGACTGCTGATCGAATCCTTCCCGATCCACTCGATCGAACCATCGCCCCGTGCGTCGCCGCCGCCGTCCACAAAGCTTGGGTAGAAACACGCTAGAAGATTAGAAATAACGGTTCGCTACGAAACTATTTACCGTGAAACCGTTCATCTGCCGCCAGACCAGTCAGAACTCCAGCACCTTAAGACGGGTCGCTCGAATCTTCTTGTCGTCTATAAAAATTGGGGCCTGTTTTCTTTTTGGTTCGAAAAATCCAACTGCGACATAGGCCGCTCGACTCAACTCTTTGGCGGGCAACCTCACGATATCGATCACTCGTTCATTTCCCATGAACTGGGTAAACAGCGCCCGATTACTGTCGCCTATCTTTAGGATCTTTCCTTTCTCATCGCAAATATGCAGGAAGCGTGTCTGACGACGGTTCTCCTTCAATTCCCACGCCATACGTAGCTGATAAATCCCACTGCCAAGTTCCTCAGTAGCGACTCCCAACAGCACTGCATCTTGGTCGAATCTAACGCCACGAAACTCTTCGGCCGACTCTTGAATGACTTGTTCTATGGAGGCGTCACTGAAACCCGTCAACCGACCTTCCTGAACCAACCAACACGCGCCGCCGATCAGGACGACGACCGAGAGACTTCGACGCCACTGAACAAGTTGCCCGACCGATCTGAAAAATTCCTCGGCGACACTGGCCAAAGTGCGCGTCTGACGAGTCTTGATCAATGCCCCTCTGGCTGGCATCTCGATCACGTGATGCAAAACCATTGCTGCGACTACTGACAGAAGCAGGCCGGCCACTGCCATGAAATATCCAGCAAACTGGCTATCGGCCAAAGGTAGCCTTTGCAGCGACAACAGGATGGATTGGTGAATCAAATAGAAGGCAAAACTAATCTCGCCAAGATAAACCAAAGGGCAGCTGGACAACAAACCCGTCAGGGCACTCTTTGAATTTGCAAATGTGTAGATCAAAAACGCAAACAAAGGCGCCGCTGCTGTCGACCGCAGCCACATCAAGAACGAACTACAATCAGTACCCGAGTTTCCGATAAAAAACATCACCATCGAAAAATAGATAACACACGAACTAATCGCCAACAATTGCGTCGGCAGTCCAAAACTGAACGCTGGACCGGCCCCGTGATTCTTCAAATAAAACAAGCCGCATAGCATTCCGATAACAAAGTCGAACAGTCGTAAGAACGGACTGGCACAGATCAATGCCTCCCGATTTGCGGGTGGCATCTGGCCCCCATACTGATCAACTACCACTACCGTGATCGCCGTAATCACAACGATTCCAACGAGTGTTCGTAGAAGCCATTTCGTACCGCCGCGAATCAACAACGGGAACATCAAATAAAAGAAAGCCTCGACGGACAGGCTCCAAGCAGGAGCATTAATCGAGAACACCCATCTCGCACTAGGGATCCATGCTTGAACAAGAAAAACATGCGCGATGAACTTTGCCCAACTATTGGGCTGAGCATTAAAACCCATCAAACCTTTGACAAAGAAGATGACGATCAACATGGTGACCAGATGCAACGGCCAAATTCTTGCAAATCGTCGTCGGTAAAATTCACCAATGGTAAAATTCCCTAGACGCGGCGCATAAACCCACGTCAAAATAAACCCCGACAGCACATAGAAGAACCCAACGCCTGCCCATCCAAGTGGTACCTGTTGGTCATTTATCTCCGGAAACCAGACAAACGTATGGCTGACAAACACCAATAGCGCCGCAACAAATCGCAATCCGGTCAGTGCTTTCAAGTTTTCTGGTTGGTCAATCTGGCCCATAGCCTACGAAGCTACCGCAGGCCCAATTGCCACGCAAGACGAGTCGCATCAAGCACTACGAACATTGATGGTCTGCGGAATCACTCTTGGGGTTTAGCCGCGCTGGCCTGAAGGCGCGTGTAGTCTTCGTTGAAGTTGTTTCCGACGCCGCGCTGCGTAAGGCGATCTCCCTTCACGGTCAGCTTGAACTTGTATGAGTTGCCAATCATTTCTTCCGTACTAAACGCGGCGAAGACAATCGTCTCCTCATATACGTCGCCGTTGAGCGTATACGTTCCACCGTGCGAGCCAACCAACTCACCCGTCTTGGGATCAGACAAAGTGTAAATCCAGTGCCCAAGGCCGAAGAACTTTTGCTGAACCTCAATTCTGGGGTCATCAGTCTTATCTTGCCCCTGTTTGGGAGCCATCAACCAAGCGCCTAGTAACCGCTGGCGCAATTCGTCGGCGACCTCGTCTTTGGGCCCCGCATCTTTCTGGGCTTCAACAGTCTCCGCTTCAGCTTGCAAGACATCGTTGATCGAACTCTTTACCGGAGACACCGTCGTGGGCGCCGATGGACTCTCTTGGCCCAACACGATAGGGCCAACGGCCAGTAGAGCCACAACACAGACAAATAGACCAACGACACATTTCAAAGACATCACATCACCTAAGGAAAAGGGGGCTTGATGAAAGTCAGAACCAACTCCAATTGATTGTATCGTCTTGATAGGCGCGTTGCCAATAAAAAGCAGAAAGCGTTTTTCACTAGTCGCCGTTTTTAACTGATCGCCCATTCCTAAAAATTGTCGAGGTCTTCCGGTTTTTCAACTGCGTTGATACTGCAATGAAATTTAAAGACGTCTAGAGAGACTTTCTGATCCACAAATCTGATCGCTCCATCGAGCAGTGCAAATTGTGCACCTTGAGGGTGGTTGCTATTGAAGGGCGTCGCGTTGAAATCGGCATCACCACGATAGTTGATCTGATGGACGACTGACTTCAATCCGTAGACTTTTGACGGGCGACCATTGGAAGCGTAGTCGGCGCCAATCGCCCAACCTGCTCGCGGAATCGCGTCACGTTCTTCTGATCCGTCCGATCCAGAGATCTCACCGAAACCAAACGTGTAGGAAGTACCATCGCGAATATCTGCCATTCTCTTTCCAACGAATCTTCCCTGTTTGTTCGGAGAAAGGAATCCCTGCAGGCCAATCGGACCGCCTTCAGACTCCGAGCCACCAAGCGATTCGTAAGTATATTGTCGGTCCCCAACGGATGTGGACGCCTCTCCGATCGGTCCAAGCACGCCGTGGTAGTGAGTCGTGTACTCACCTAGATCATCGAATGTCGCCTCCACATCAACTGGAGAAGACGCCGGGCAAATCAAAGGCTCAACTTCTAGTTCAGAAAGTTCGATCATTCGGTCTCTCCATGTCTCGCCAGCACTCAATGGACGTTCGGCTTCCTCGTAGAGATATTCTTGCTTCAGAAAAGACAAAAGCGGAACGACGTATCCTCCACCTTTACCATCGTCTCCTGCAGGAAACTGTTGTTGAGCAGTTTCAAAGGTTAGCGTGGCAAGTATCACCTGACGTAGATTGGCAGAGCACTTGGTCTTGCGTGCTGACTGACGAACCGCTTGCAACGCGGGAAACAACAGCGCGACCAAGATACCAATGATCGCAATAACGACCAGCATCTCGACAAGAGTGAAACCGCGTTTGACGGACCCCCGCTTTCGACTAACCGATTCAGATTCGAGTTGGGCTGGGAAGATGGACATCAAAAAAATCCCTTTTGAAAACGTATAGACAACTGCCGAGACGATAGGGAAAGAATGTGAAGACTTAATGTCCAAAAGATTAATAATTGGATACAGTTAGTTGTTTATTGAAGACCCTCTAACCTTAAAATTCATATATCTTTTTTTATGGGTGAAAATCCAAAACCAAACAATTCACTCATCAAACGTTAACAATGAATTGATATTTTTCCACCCGTGATGAGCAAGCGAGACTTAATACTCATCATTCACAAGTGTTTCTGCTTTTACTCTAAAAGGGATGTCAAATGTCAAAAAGAATTGGTTTCACATTGGTGGAGCTTCTCGTTGTTATTGCGATCATCGGAATTTTGATTGCTATGCTTTTCCCAGCGTTAACGGCTGTTCGTTCTGCTGCCCGATCCACTCAATGTAAAAGCAACTTACGTCAGTTTGCCGTTTGCTTGTTGGCCAAAGCCTCTGATTCTCCCAGCGGAAAATTCTGCAGCGGTGCTTTCGACAGCGGACGAGACGGTGCTTTTGACAAGTATTCGTGGGTTTCCGATTGTGTCGCTCAAGACGTTTTCCCCGGACAGCTACTTTGCCCGTCTTCCATTTGCCAAGGATCCGAAAAGCTAAACATCGACTCGTCTGATACGACAGAATTCGGTGGAAAAGCTTCACCGGCTCGCCGAGGAGTTCCCTTCTCTAAGGCCGACGGGACTTTGGCCGGAGTCGTGCTTGAAGGTTACAACACAAACTACGCCTCGGGTTGGCACTTGGTTCGTTCGCGACCAATTTTTACAAACGGCATGACACGTGGTGATTTGAAGAACTGGTACTCATCGGGCGCGACGCAAATTACAGCCGGACCTCTTACGCTGCGAGATCTTGATGCAGCCAACGTCAACGCATCATCCATCCCTATGCTTGGTTGTGCCGCACAAGGCGATACGGTGGGCAAAAGCGATGGTATTCTCTCTGCTGGGATTGACCTACCAAACCTCGGATTGACTGATGGTGCACCAGTTTGCGAAAGTTTCAACGATGGTCCATCTGTCATCAGTGGCGGCCGAATAAAAACGATCAAGAACGCCATGGGTTCCAACGTCCCTCAATCGGTCTTCGATTCGCCTACTTTCCCACTCAAGGGAGAAGTTGGTGCTGCTGATCTTGTTCTTCAAGATACACGCGACTGGTACGCTTGGCACAACGGCTACATCAATGTCGTTTTCGCTGACGGTAGCGTTCGCGCCCTTGAAGATGTAAACGGCGATGGTTACATCAACCCGGGCTTCGCAGCCACTGGCCTTGTCACATCAGCGAGTGGATTTGAGTCACTAGCTGAAGCGCAATCGGCAACGATTGGCTACCAAGACTCTGAGTGTGAAGTTAACCCATGGGAAATGTTCCCAGGTACTTTCCTCAACGATGGTGTTGCTGGAAAAGGTTTTGAGTAAACCGATCGAAATGATTTAGAAGTCAGAGTGTGCGTAAAGAACTGCCTGCTGTTGCCTCGCAACAGTTGGCTTTTTTTTGTGTGTCTCGCGGGCCTTTCTAGAATACGCATCCTAACCCGAGGCATGATCGAGGCGCACGGCTCGCTCAGGCATCGGGTTAGGATTGGAGATGCAATTTCCTATAACAATTCGGGCTCCTACTAGCAAAACAAATAGTCCCCCTTAAAGATTCCTGCCGTTGGTCGATCCACCATTACTGTGGCAATCCGAAAATTGCATGCGGGTGGCGTTTTGACACATTGCGGCCAACCAGCGCTTCTGTAGTATGGGAGCTTAGTTCGCTATTCGATCCCGAGCCCTATTTCCGCCGCAACGTGTTCCAAAAAAGCATTTTGACATTAGTGGCGACGTGTCTGCTCTTTGGCAGCGGATATTTACCGCTGCCGATTCCCGTGCTGAAGGATCTATCGACCCCATTTCCGTGTCAAAGCATGGGATGCGGATGCCAGAATGCTAGGCAGTGTTGGGCCGATTGCTGTTGTCACTCCGACCAGCAAAAAATTGAATGGGCCAAAGCAAACAATGTTCAACCACCAGCTTGGTTTGTCGCTCTATTGGACGACGATTCAACTGGATTAGAATCACCCGGCAGCTGCTGTGAGACGACGTGCTGCTCGGTCAAGCCAGAGACTAAGCCGGCCCCCATATGCTGTTGCTCTGGCTCAGCCACAGACCACTCATCAAAGCCCGATTCCCAAACAGTATTACTGTCGATTAAGCAACAACGACACTGCGGCGGACAACACGATGGCTATGTGCACTTAGACTTGATCGCTATTGCCGAGCCTCCGCCACAATTTTCTTGGCCAAAGTCGAACTCTTGGCTTCCTTCGGCCACCGGCCGTTGTGCTGACATCTCGTCCGCACCGCCGGTTCCGCCAGCGTAGAAATCGATTGCCCGGCGGCCGCCAAACCGGTCGTTACTACAATCGAAATCTATTTTGGAACGAACGATGAACAAAGTTTCTCGTGGTTCCGGGTTCACGCTTGTTGAATTGCTGGTCGTGATTGCCATTATTGGTATTCTGATTGGGATGCTGCTTCCTGCCGTTCAAACGGTAAGAGCGGCAGCCCGAAGCACGGTTTGCAAAAACAACATGCGCCAAATTGGGCTCGGCATCCACCTGTTTATTGACAGCAACGGCGGTCGAATGCCGTGGACGGATCACGCTGGTGAAGACCAATCATGGGTCCAGACTCTCAAGCCGTTTACCGAGGGCGTAGATTCGATTCGAATTTGCCCCGAAGATCCGAAGGCCGAAT
>CAZDBE010000126.1:0-1341 GCA_964503675.1 uncultured Pirellulaceae bacterium
AACTATTTGAAACTTCAAGCCGGTTACCTTTTCCCAGAAATCGGACGCCGAGTGCGTGCGTACTGTGAGGCCAACCCAGATGCTGACGTGATCAAGATGGGGATCGGTGATGTCACCCAACCATTGATACCGGCGATTGTCGATGCTATGCACAAAGGCGTCGATGAAATGGCTAATGCTGACACGTTCAAAGGCTACGGCCCCGAGCAGGGATACGACTTCCTGCGAGAAGCTATCGCCAAGAACGATTTTCAAGATCGTGGCATTGAAGTTTCGGCTGACGAGATTTTCGTCTCCGACGGATCCAAGTGCGACTCTGGAAATATCCTAGACATCTTTGGTAGCGATAACAAAATCGCAGTGCTTGATCCGGTCTATCCTGTTTACGTCGATACCAATGTGATGGCGGGCCACACCGGACCGGCAGATGAGAACGGCCGCTACGAAGGTTTGGTTTACATGCCGGTGACGGCTGAGTCGAATTTCGAACCGGAGTTACCGACTGAAAAAGTTGATTTGATTTACCTGTGCTACCCTAACAATCCCACTGGAGTTGTGGCATCGAAAGAGATGCTGACGAAGTGGGTCGAGTATGCCAAAGCAAACGGTTCGATCATTCTTTACGACGCGGCCTACGAAGCTTTCATTTCTGAATCAGATGTGCCACGTTCAATTTTTGAAATCGAAGGCGCGCGAGATTGTGCGATCGAATTCCGCAGCTTCAGCAAGACCGCCGGCTTCACTGGCGTTCGTTGTGCGTTGACGATTATTCCAAAGGGATTGATGGGCACGACCAGCGATGGCACTCAGCAATCGATTCACGCGTTGTGGAATCGGCGTCATTGCACAAAGTTCAACGGCGTATCGTTCCCAGTGCAACGCGCTGCAGCAGCGATCTATACCGACGAAGGTAAGAAGCAGATCAAGGATTTAATCGCTTTCTACATGAACAATGCGAAACTATTGCGTGAAGGGCTAACCGAAGCCGGATTCGAAATCTACGGCGGCGTGAACGCTCCGTATGTCTGGATGAAAACTCCCGATGGCGTTAGCAGTTGGGATTTCTTCGACAAGCTGCTGGGTGAGTCGCACATCGTTGGTACACCGGGCAGCGGATTTGGCGCCGCTGGCGAAGGCTATTTCCGCTTGAGTGCGTTTAATAGTCTGGAGAACACGCAAGAAGCTATCGCTCGGATTAAGAAAGCGTTCGCTTAGGCGTCTTTCCGCTCCAGAACAAGCTTACTTTGCCTCAACTGGTGATTGCTTATCTGCAACACGTTTTCCCAGTCCGCGATACTCGTCCAGTGAAACGGCTTTGAAGTTCAACCATTGGGTTTTCAA
>CAZDBE010000126.1:1351-14659 GCA_964503675.1 uncultured Pirellulaceae bacterium
GTCCTTGTCTGATAAATTAGGGACAAGCGTGTGCTTGGAAGTGGCTTTGAGCCCTTTTTTGAACAACATGTTTTCGCCAATGTCGATGGCGACTTCCGTTGGAATCCAACCCAACTTCGACAACGTCTCGTTGAGCCGTAGACGTGGGAATGGTGGAAATGCTTGCGGATCAGAAAACTTCATGCGGGTAAAGTAATCGATGAATTGGTTGTACTGCGGCAGCATACGAACGTCCGATGGGCGGCGGCCAGTGACCGTGTACTTGATGACCGGACTGGTCAATGTTGCCGTGCCGGTATCGTGATCAACGTTCTCTTCGAAACGATCATTCACAAGGAATCCGGCAGCCTTATTGGTGGAAGTTTGCTTTCTCAACGAGTCTGCCATTTTGATGAGCTGGATCTCGTCGAGTTCTAGCTTGATTTTTCGTAAACGGTCCAACAAAACAATTTTTCGACGCTGAGGATCGAGGATCGCCACTTCATGCGTTTGGCCGCCTTTATGTTGGATGTCGAATACTAGGCCACCGGCAAATAGTGTCGTGTTCTCCGACGCTGTCTCCGCCACGTCACCGACGTAGATCTGTGTCTCGATCCGAAACTGCTGCGCCTCAGAGGGCTGAGAAAGTCCTGTTGTTAGCAACATCGCAAGCAGGATGATCGGACGCATACTTTAATTTCTAGTCTGAAAACGGATGGATCGAAAGACAATCGGAGCATAAGTGCTTTCCCAAATCGGGTCCATATAGACGCGTCTTTCTATCAACGGTCCGCTAGCATTGGCGTGAGAATCAAACGGCGACTCAGCGCAGAATTGGTTTAGGAAGGCTGGGGAGTTTTTGATATAGTTGCTGTCACTGTCATGCAAGGAACCTGTCCTAGGAAAAACATGAAGCTGAACAGCTGGATTCTTCGTAGCCTAAGTCGCAACACTTTGGACTGCCCAACAGCAAATTCTCCAATCTCTTGCGAGATCGGCTACGTTGGAACTCTGTTTCGCGCGATTCTCCCTCTTCTATTGATCGCTTGCTTCGGCCTAGATGCTGACCAAACCCGCGCCGATGAAGAGGTCGTGCTGCGGCTCCCAATGGTTACAGCGGGCCCAAATTCACTTGACCCAGTGCGTGGTTCGTCGCAGTACGACAATCGGGCGTGCAACTACGTGTATGAGTCGCTGTTGGAGTACGAATATCTGTACCGTCCGTTCAAGCTGAAGCCTGCCCTGTTGGAAGAGATGCCGATAATTTCAGACGGGGGAAAACGGTTTCGGTTCAAGCTAAAAAAGGGCGTGCGCTTCCATGACGATCCCTGCTTCCCCGACGGGAAAGGTCGGGAAGTGGTGACGGAGGATGTTTTCTATTCACTCAAGCGCATGGCGGATAACAATAATCAACCTAAGGGCTGGTGGTTGATGAAAGATACAATCGTCGGTTTCGATGAGTACCGTACCCAACAGAATGAAAACGCGGCTGGCTTCGACTACGATCTGCCCGTTGAGGGAATGATCAAGATCAACGATCACGAGTTTGAGATCGTGCTACAGCAACCCTTCTATCGCTTCATTTATACATTGGCGATGTTTCAGACCGCCGTGCTGCCGCGCGAGGCGGTCGAGCACTACAAGGGACGATTTTCGCGGCACCCCGTCGGCACGGGACCTTATCTGCTTAAGGAATGGGATTCCGGATCGCGCATGACGTTTGTACGCAACCCAACATACCGGTTGGAGAAGTACCCTGCTGATCCGGGCATGAATGAAGATGGTAGCGAGCCGTACGAAGGCTATTCTGATGACGTGCAGTTGGGTTTCTACCAAGACGCGGGCAAGCCTCTGCCTTTAGCGGACCGAGTCGAAGTTATCTTCTTTGTCGAATCTCAGCCGATGTGGCTGAAGTTTCTTAACCGTGAGATCGGATACACGACGGTCCCGGTTAGCGGATACGATCAAGCATTCATCAGACGCAATCGACGTCTAAGGAAATCATTCTCTGACCGAGGAATCCGTTCGGCACCCGTAGCGCTTTTGGATTTGATATACAACGGCTTCAACATGGAAGACCCGGTCTATGGGGGCTACGAAGATAAAAAGAAGTACCTTCGCCAAGCGATTTCGTTGATGTACGACTATGACGAAATCAATGACGCGTTTTATTCCGGACAGAACCTGATCTATGACGGCCCGATTCCGGCCGGCATGGACGGCCACCCAGAAGGGCACACCGTACCGGGGAACTATCGCGGCGTGAATTTACCAAGGGCCAAAAGACTCATGGCCAAAGCAGGCTATCCCAATGGAAAAGGGCCCGATGGGAAACTTTTGCCACCATTGAAATTCTTCACCAGCAAGCAACCGGCCAGTGTGGCAATGGCGGAGATGAACAAACGTAGCTTAGAAAAAATTGGCGTCAAACTTCAGATCGAATCGGTCGATTTCTCAACGCTCTCAGACATGCTACGATCTAACAGAGCACCATGTTTTGGTTTGGCTTGGGGCAGCGACTACCCTGATGCCGAAAACAATTTGCAACTGTTTTATGGCCCCTTCAAATCACCATTGTCCAATAACTTCAACTACGACCGACCGGAATATAACAAGCTTTACGAACAGGTTCGTGTTATGCCGCCATCGGACGAGCGCACAGCGCTATATGTGAAAATGCGAGACATGATTATCGAAGATGTGCCTATGATCGGTTCGATGGCCCGGACGCGAAACTATCTGATCCACGACCGCCTGCAGAATTTCAAACCGGTAGAAGTTTTTTCTAATTGGCCCAAATATCTAAACCTTAAAACGCCATAACATGCTGGCCTACACCATTCGAAAAATCGTTTACAACATCCCGATCTACCTTGCGGTGGTCTTGTTGATGATGCTGCTGCTGCGCGTGCGTGATCCTGTCGCCGGGCAATTGGGGAAAAATGCATCAGCTGAAGAATACGCCGCCAAAAAAACTGAACTAGGACTCGATCGTCCCCTGATCTTTCAGTACGGCAGCTTGCTAGGGTCGATGGCCACACTAGATTTTACGCGCGAAACGTGGACTGAACCGGGAGTGACCGTCGGTGAGAAACTCTATAAAGCGGTCCCTAAATCACTGGCGCTGACGTTGCCCGCGTTGTTTTTAACGACGGTGTTTTCGATTGTGATCGCTATGGTTTCAGCATTCAATCGAGGTCGGTGGCTTGATCGGATGCTGGTGTTTTTTGCCGTGTTGGGGATGAGTGTCAGTTTTTTGGTATATATCATTTTTGGCCAGTACTTCGGAGCGTTTCGGCTGCAACAACTCCTTGGTACTCCCGTATTTGCCATTCACGGATACGAATCGGGAATTCAAAACTGGCCGTTCTATGTGTTGTTGCCCGTGATGATCAGCGTGATCGTTTCGATGGGCTACGACACTCGGTTTTATCGCGCGGTTATGGTGGAAGAGACGCAGGCTGAATACATTACGACGGCGCGAGCCAAAGGGGCGTCACGTACGAAAATTATGTTTGTCCATATGCTTCGAAACGCAATGATCCCCATCATTACGCGTGTCATGATCACCCTGCCTTTTCTCGTGACGGGCTCGATTCTCTTGGAGCAATTTTTTGGAATACCCGGCATGGGATATACACTTCTCTCGGCGATCACTAACGGTGACTTCCCGGTTGTCGAAGTGTTCACCGCTGTGTTTGCTGGATTGTTTATCTTGTCATTGATCGCAACCGACATTCTGTACGCTCTGTTTGATCCGCGTGTGAGGTTGCAATGATTCAAGGTGTGCGAGAATTTATCAAAACACGCGAAGCGCGGAAGCTGTTTCGCAATAAAGCTGCGATGGTCGCGCTGGCAGTGATCTGTTTGTACTTGCTGTTGGCGGGTGCCGTGATGTGCGGTGCCATCACGCGCAAGACGTGTGATCAAGTTGTCGGTGCGAATAAACTGCCCGGTTTCTATCAGGTTGGATCGCCGGAACAGCGCTATGAAATTGCAACGTCCAAGTTGCTTCGCATGACTCAGGTTGCTCTCAATCAGGAAAATCCGAAAGAGGGACTGGCGGCGATTCGACTGGGACAAATCAGAGTCGCCGACCTTCCCGTGAGCGAGATCCAAGCGCTGGTCGATCAAGCCGTTGTTATCAAGAATGAATTAAACCAAAGCGAAAACCTTGACGAAGATCCGGCCCTGCTACCCAGAATGAAGGAGTTGGAGTCCGCCGTCGAGAAACTTCAGGCGCCGATGAGCGGCTGGCAGCAGTTTCTGCAGAATCTGTCTCTGTGGTTGGGGACGGACAATCAAGGGCGCTCGATTTTGTTGCGCGGGCTGTATTCGATCAAGATCGCGATCCAAATCGGCTTAGTGACCGCGACGTTCTCTGTGCTACTTGGAGCATTTTTGGGAGCGGCAGCCGGTTACTTTGGTGGCTGGGTTGATCACGTGATCGTGTGGATCTACACGACGTTTTCTTCCATCCCCAACCTAGTTTTACTGGTGGTGATTGCTTACGCGTTTACAGACTTTGAACTTTACGGCTTCGATGTGAAAAATTCGCTGTTGCCGGTGTACATCGCGTTTGGAGCCACGTTCTGGATTGGAACGTGCCGAGTGATCCGTGGTGAAACGCTCAAGCTTAAACAGATGGAATATGTACACGCCGCCCAAACAGCTGGCTTCGGTCCGATTCACATTTTGCTTAAGCATATTCTCCCCAACACGGCTCACTTGATGCTGATCAACTTCTCATTGTTGTTGATTGGAGCCATCAAATCAGAAGTCATCCTCAGCTTTCTCGGGTTGGGCGTGAAAGGTCAGCCAAGTTGGGGGATCATGATCCGCGACGCGGGAAACAACGGCGATGTGGTGTCAGGTTTCTTCTGGGAGATTGGGACCGCTACCGTGTTGATGTTTATCTTGGTCTTAGCTTTCAACATTCTCTCCGACGCCCTTCAAGACGCTTTTGATCCCAAACATGTTTAAGACCGGCGGCAGATAATTCATGGATGCAGATAGTCCAATCTTAAAAGTGCGCGACTTGCGGACCAGTTTCAAAACCGACCGAGGCGTTGTGGCCGCGGTTGATGGTGTTTCGTTCGATCTCTTTCCCGGCGAGACGTTGGGTATCGTTGGAGAAAGTGGCTGTGGGAAGTCGGTGACCAACAAGTCAATCATCCGACTACTTCCCGAGCGTGTGACTCAGTACGATCCCGAATCGACGATCACTTTCCGCGACCAGAATTTACTGACGCTGACCGAGCGGCAGATGCGTGCCATTCGCGGCAACGACATCGGAATGATCTTTCAGGAACCGATGACGGCACTAAACCCCGTGTTCACCGTTGGCTGGCAGATCGAGGAGGCACTGCAATATCACTCTGACTTGCCGGCTTCGCAGCATCGAGCCCGCGCGATCGAGATGCTGCGATTGGTGGAGATGCCCAATCCGGAAAAACGAATCGATGAGTACCCGCATCAGCTCTCCGGCGGAATGCGGCAGCGCGTTGTCATCGCCATGGCGCTGTGTTGCAATCCAGAAATACTGATCGCTGACGAACCGACCACTGCACTTGATGTGACGATTCAGAACCAAATCCTGCGACTAATGGATGGGCTAAAAGAGAAAACGGGAACGGCGATTATTTTGATTACGCATGATCTGGGTGTGGTGGCTCAGGCCTGTGATCGGGTGATTGTGATGTACGCCGGCCAAATTGTCGAAACAGGCAGCGTGCGTGATATTTTTCATCGGCCCCGTCATCCGTACACAAAAGCGCTTCTCGATTCGATGCCCAAACCGGGAGCGGCAGGTCATCAAAAACGATTGCCTGCGATCGAAGGAATGGTCCCTAGCCTATTTGATTTGCCCGAGGGGTGCCGGTTCGCGGACAGGTGCGGCTTTAGAAAACCGGACTGTGAGGCAAAGCTGCCCGATCTAGTATCGTTGGAGTCCGAACCAAGTGAAGATTCTTCATCCGGCCGCAACACCCAAGCGGTGCGATGTTTCTATCCACTAGAAACGGCGCAAGCGACGGAGGGCAAAGTATGAGCAGTGAAGTGAGTACAGAATCCAAGCCAATGGTCCGAGTCGAAAATTTGGTTAAGCACTTTCCCAAACGTGGCGGAGTATTCAACCAAGTGATCGCAAAAGTTCACGCGGTTAATGGTGTCAGCTTCGAGATCCGAAAAGGCCAGACGATGGGTGTGGTTGGCGAAAGCGGCTGCGGGAAATCAACGTTAGGGAAGTGTGTGATTCGCTTACACCAGCCAACGTCGGGTAATGTTTTCGTTGACGGCACCGATGTTAGCACCCTTGCCTCAGGCGCGTTGCGTGAGATCCGTTCGCGCATGCAGATGATCTTTCAGGATCCAAATTCTTCGTTGAATCCACGCATGACAGTGGAATCGGCGATAAAGGAAGTTATCCAACTGCACAAAGTTGTGCCTTCTGGTGAAATCGACGCGCAGATCGATGCACTGCTGACAAAAGTTGGTCTGCGAACCGACGATCGGAAGAAATACCCTCATGAATTTTCTGGTGGTCAGAAACAGCGCGTCGGCATCGCTCGGGCGCTGGCGGTCAATCCAGAATTCATTATCGCCGACGAACCTGTTTCCGCTTTGGATGTCTCTATTCAGGCTCAGGTGCTCAATCTGCTGATGGATTTGAAGGAGGAATTAGGCCTGACGATGATGTTTATCTCGCATGACCTTAAAGTGATTGATCATTTTTGCGATTCGATGCTGGTCATGTACTTGGGCAATATCGTCGAAGAGATGCCGTGCGAAGACATTCACGCGGCGGCCAAACATCCTTACACGCGCGCGTTATTGGCGTCCAATCCAATCATGGATCCTGATCAGCGCGGAGAACTGACGGTGTTGGAGGGAGAAGTGCCAAGTCCCTACGATCCGCCGGCAGGCTGTCCATTTGTGACGCGCTGCCCATTGGCCACCGAGCAATGCAAAACGGAGAATCCGCCGTTGCTTGACCATGGTGACGGACATCGCGTGGCGTGTTGGGAAGTACCGGTGGATGCGGACGTCAATTGAGCACTTTAACTCTCCCTTTGCGAGAGTCGGAGCCTAGGTGACGGAGAGGGCTGCGGACCGGAAACGTTTTGCCATTGTGAAAGCGTAGTGCTGCCCTCCCCGTCGGTGAGCCTCCGACCCTCCCGAGGGGAGGATTACAAAATTTGTTGTCTTCTATCTCCTTGCCGGAGTAAACTCATGAAGAAAATTGTCGTGATGACCGGCGCCGGCATCAGCGCCGAAAGTGGGATTCGTACTTTCCGGGATTCCAACGGTTTATGGGAAAACCATGAGGTCATGGACGTCGCTAGCCCCGAGGGATGGGCGCGCGACACAGAAATGGTACTACGTTTCTACAACGCACGGCGAGCGCAATTGAAAGAAGTCAGCCCAAACGCAGCGCATCGGGCGATTGCCGATCTGGAAAAGTACTTCGAAGTGCGCGTCATCACTCAGAATGTAGACGACCTTCACGAACAAGCCGGTTCCAGCCGCATATTGCATTTGCATGGCGAATTGAAAAAGGTGCGTTCAACGTTTGATGAAACGCTGGTCTATGACTGGACAGAAGATTTGAACATTGGCGATCTGTGCGACGAAGGTCACCAGTTACGACCCCATATTGTCTGGTTCGGCGAGGCGGTGCCAATGTTGTCTGAGGCGATTCATCAAACTAAGCAGGCGGATATCGTGATCATTGTGGGAACTAGCCTGCAGGTTTATCCGGCGGCAAGTCTGTTTTCGTACGCGCAGTCCTCCGCTCCAGTTTATTACGTCGATCGGGCACCAGCGTCTACAATGGAAACGCAGAGTCGCGACAACTTTGAAACCATCACTGACACCGCGGTTAATGGCGTCCCTGCACTTGCCAAGCGTCTGATTGATCAACTTTGATCGAGACCACTAAGCTTCTTTTCCTACTGCTTGAACAAATGCAAAAGCTAATTCCTCTCTTCTTGCCCGTTCTGTTGCCGGTCGCATTGGTGGGCTGCTGGGAGGAAGCTGCGGCACCATCGGTGAAAGAGCTATCCATTCCACCGGCAGCTGTTTCAACAAATGTTGAAAGTTCAAACGCAATACTGTCGCAAGCAGATGGTCAACCTTCTCAATCACCCTCCCCTGCTCTATCACCCGCCATAATAGCCTTCCTAGACAAATTTGACGTCCTGTCTGCGCGCGGGTTCGTGCCAACGTTACGACTCGGATCGACAGGCATTGGTTACACTTTGGAAACCATGTTGGAAATCGAGGAGAACAATTCTCCGCGCGGTGATTTTATGGGGATGGAGTTAAAGGCGTTTCGCGATGACGACGTCGGCTTGGACGATGCTGAGAAGATGAACCTGTTCCTCAAGGAGCCCAAGTGGACAGACGGATTGAAGAGTGCAGAGCGTATTGCGGCCTATGGGTATGTCGATGACAACGGCCGCACAGCCTTATATTCGACAGTAACGTGCAATCTCAGTTCGCATCATTTCCAAATGATCGTTGACCGGTCGGAGCCCAGCACACCGGTGGTTTGGCTGGAATTTAAGGGCGAACGCATCGGGTTTTGGACCGCCCAAATCCTTAAGAAACGCTTGCTGGAGAAGCACTCAGAGACTGCATTTGTTTCGGCACATACACAAGGAAAAGGGAAACAGGAACAATTCCACTATTTCGGAGTCACATGGTGCGCGGAACCTTCGGTCGACAAATTTCTTGCTCTGATCGAGGAGGGGGATGTGTTGTTGGAACTTCGCATGCACGTCAAGAAAAGCGGCGCAGCTCGCAATCATGGATCAGCGTTTCGAATTCAGCAAAACCGAATTCGAGACCTGTATCGGATCGTAAAGCAAGTGCGTCCGTCATCGGGAAAATAGACTTTTCAACAAAATTTTATGAGCACGTGCTCTTTCCTGCGAGTCCATTTCAACGCTTTCGTCGCGTCATCAAGCCGATCGCCAAGAAGCCAATTAGCGTGACTGTCGAGGGTTCTGGGACAGCATTGGCGACTGCGAAAAACGAGTTGTGATCGATAACGGCCCAAGCACGAACGCCGTCGGTACCAAACGCGCCCAATTCTGGGCCAGTTCCGTCGATCGAATCTAGGTAACTCTCGTAGCTGCCGCTGAAACGATTGTCGTCAAGGTAATCTCCGATTGTAGTGGATAGGCCTGCGACGCTGATGAAGCTATTGAGATTAAGTGCGGCGTCCCCAAATGTTTCAACATTGCTGTTCCCAAGAACCGCGTTGAGCCAGTTGCCTCTGTCTTCGTCGAACCAGAAAACTTCGTTGCCGCCGCTACCCGTTGCAACACTTAGGTCAACTACATGCAGCACACCATCGAGTCCGTTGAGTTGAGCGATATCGCTAACCAACGTTTCAAAACCGAAGGCGTCGGCCTGCTCCATGCTGGCATCGTCGAGGCTACTGAAGCTTACCTCGACGAGTGCGTTAGAAGATAAAATGTCTGAATCAATCACTCGGAATTCGGTAGGTGTTTCGCCAAGGCTGCTGTTTTCCAACGTGTTGGTCAGGTTAATGCCTTCACCAAAGAGGCTCGCCCCTGCTCCGATGGAAGCACTTCCCGAAGAATTCGTTAACTCTTCATTTCGTTCAACGAAATAGGACACGGTTTGTAGAGTTGCATCACTACCGATGATGCTGAAGTGTGAGTTGTTACTGTCGAATCGTGCGGATTCGACTCTGGCGAGTTCCGCAACCGGATCGGTTTCCGAAAATAGGTTGCTCACACCGTCTTGTAGACGGGCGGTCAGACGCGTTCGATAGTTGCGGCCAAGGGAGGATTCCGAGAGATTGCTGTCGTCGAAAGTTGCCGTTAGCGTCAGCGATTCTCCAGCAGCAAGACTTCCATCAAACCCATTCAATTCAGGCAGAGTCCACTTCGTAGAACCTTCGCGTGAAAATTCGACGAATGTTTCGGCTTGAAGTTCCGTAAGGCTTCCAATGCGGTCATTGGAAATCGTGATCGTGTCATCTTCGGCCAGCTCGCCGCCGTCTGTGAAATTTGTGATCGAGGTCTGAACGTTTTTTCGACTCGCTTGAAATGTGGTGTTTGCAGTAGGTACTTCGCCTGCGAGACCTTCGGCGAATACGTTGCCATCTGCCGTTGAAAAGCCTACCGTCTGATTGTTACTTCCGTCGAGCTGAAATGAATTGCTAGTTCTAATGTCGGTGTGTGCATTGCGCGAAAACTCTCGCCATACATTTCTGCTGCTTACTTCAACGCCCGCGGCTGATTCGCCGTCGAGTATGAAGTAGTTTACGTCGTTGGAGAGTAGGCTGTTGTTTTCGACCACGCCGTAGGTATATCGAATGTCCAGCTCGTCTTGAACATTCTCATCATCCAGCATTTCTAGTGAAGAAATTCGGTTTCCTAAATCGATTGTTTCAGAAAAGGTGCCCGTTACACTGCGATCGATGTTCGTGAAATTTGCACTGAAGTTCACGGTTGCCGTATCGTCGGCCGAGTTAAAGTCAGTAACTTCTGAGAAAGTGGCAGTAAGACGCCCTCCGCTCGAGGTCACATCAGATCCGCCGCTAAGTTGAATGCGAGTGCGCTCATCATCGTCGCCCAAAGTTCGGACGGTCACATTGTCGGACCGGCTCAAGTCAACCGTTTCTCCAACTTCTCCCTTTAGTACGCGCCCCGCTGAGATCGTTGGAGGGAGACTTGAGGAAATAAAAGTCAAATCTGGATGATCGAAGGACAATCGCCTGTCCTGCAACGAAACACCCTCTGCAGAAATGGTGATGCCTGACAAATCCAATACTGGTTGGGGGGGCTGTTCTGATGGATCGCCATCAACGACGGGAGGGGAAACCGGAGGCGTGTCCACAGACAACAGCACATTTTGACGTTCAATGGTTGGCGTTTGGTCTTCGATGAAATCGAAGCGTCCGTCTTGGTCCGGCACCACCGGCAGCGGCGTTGGGCGTGCGGACGATACGCGGTTGAACGCCGCCGTTGTTTCTGGCCCGGACGTAAACGATAAATCAATCGGACTGATCCCACCCGAGAAACCAATTTCGCCATCGGTCGAATTGCCGTTGTCAAATCGCTGGTCATCCAAGCTAAATGTTGCGGTCGTTCCGTCGATTCTGTTGTAGTCTGCTTGCCAATTCCAGTATCCGCCGAAGGCAGTGACGACGTTGTCACCTCCGTCGATGTACTCGTTTGAAGACGGCAGGCTGAAATTATCAACGCTGTAGGCTCCGCTACCAAGAAACAGCACGTCTAAATCGTGTGACTGACCGGGGGCATTGAACAGTAATTCACCGCCGCTTGAGTTTCGCAGCACTAGCCCGTTGGACAGAAAAGCAAATCCATCAGCCTCGATGCGGATGTCATGCGATGGCTGATCGACCTCGCCATCGGCGGGAGTAGGAGTGGTAAGGGTAATGGTGCCGAGGGCTCTTTGCCCTACGTGACGCCCCACGTCTTGGAAATCCGCACTGCCCGTGAGGGGGCGGTTTTCCAACGGAATAAGCTGTCCGTTGGCATCCGACAGGGACACGATGGCAACTGCACAAATAATTAAACTCAATTTGAAGGTCATATATTTCATGATGTTCATCAATGTTGTTTTCGAATGGATCGATGTTAAGCTGTGGGGATTCGTGGTGATTGCGCGTCTTGGGTACCCCGCCGGAGCCTCTGGGCGTAATCCGGCGAATACTGTGTCACAAAATTTCAGAAATAGTTAGAAATTTGCACGACGCTCAAATGACGTTTCATCAGTGGCTTCTTTCTTCTCCTGCAGTTCGCAGTTGCCGAGAATATTCAGCAGTTTTGACAGCGTCAAGTTCTTGAGTCGCTTAGGTCCACTAAGATTTGCAAAACTTTGGACGATAGGGCGCTCTGCGCAGCAGATTGTTCAGAATCTCACAATAAAAGTTGCAATGTCTTGTTGTTCCTGTTTCAATGAAGGGTTTGCTGAAGGCAATTTCTTTCGCAATGAACGCTTGCCGGGCCGCTCAGGCTACCCCTGTTACAAATGAAAACTATTGCCCTGTGAGTGCCGACAAAGACCAGATTATCAACCGTCTCGATCGCTTATTGGAAGTCGCCGATTCAAAAGATTCACCTAATGGTGTGTCGCGTGCTGAAGGAGCAAGTGCACTTCCTGTCAGGGATGTTTCAGATCAAGACTGCGTCGGGAAATACCACTTGAAGCGTCTGCTCGGGACAGGAGCTTTTGGCGTAGTCTACGAGGCGTACGATCAAGATCTCGGACGCAAAGTGGCACTGAAGCTACCGAGATTGGAAGTATTGCTGGACCAAGAAAAGCGCGCGCGTTTTTCTCACGAGGCCGTTGTTGCAGCGCAACTGGATCATCCGGGCATTGTTCGGGTTTACGAAGCACAGTTGAACGATGCCGAACCCTACATCGCATCTGCCCTGTGTCAGGGACCGACGTTGGCACAGTGGCTGGTAGAAGATCCCAATCGCGCCGACGACTGGCGGCAGATCGTGATGATCGTGGCCGAAGTTGCTGACGCCATTGACTATGCGCATGGTCAAGGTGTCTTTCATCGCGATATCAAGCCGGCCAATATTTTGATGAAGTCGCAACGGTCGACCTTTGATCCAGAAGCTGATGATGTCGTTGAGGGGTGGATGCCGAAGGTGACTGATTTTGGTTTGGCAAAATTTATCGATCTACAAGGTACCGAAACCCGCTCAAGTTTGATGCTGGGAACGCCGGCCTATATGGCTCCGGAACTTCTTACGCGTGCTGGTTCAGCATTGGCTCCCAGTGCAACTTCCGATGTCTATAGCCTTGGCGTGGTGTTGTATGAATCGCTGACTGGCCAGCTGCCAATTTCAGGGGGCGACTATATTGAGGCTTTGGATAATATTCGTAATTGTGCGCCAGTTCCGCTAAGGAAGCATCGCTTAAGTATTCCAGACGGACTCGAAACGGTGTGTCGAAAGTGTCTCGAAAAGAATCCACAGTCACGGTATCAATCGGCAGGTGAGTTGGCAGAAGATCTGCGACACGTGGTTGCCGGCGAGCCAATAGAAGGCAAACCCGCGCGTTGGAGAGAGCGTGTTGGGTTTTGGCTGACGCGTCCCGAACGCGTTGGCGATGCGGGATGGTTCACCGTGGTTTGGGAGTCTATCCTTGCAGCGTGGCTGTTGCTGGTGGTCGTATTGGTACCTTTGATTCGCGGGATAGAGTTCCCGCACCAAGTCTACTACTCGTCGCTGGCAGTGGTATTGGCTGCGGTTAGTGTTGGCCCGGTCATTTATTTTGGCTGGCTGACAACCAGAAAGGTGCGTTGGGGAT
>CAZDBE010000127.1:0-14621 GCA_964503675.1 uncultured Pirellulaceae bacterium
CCCTTATTCTTCTGCGTAGATCTACGAGGTCGCCGATACTTTAATAATTGAAAAATCAACAGTTCAAATTCAGAGCCAAAACTGACTCCGGCATCCTAGTGAGTGACATTTGGGCGACCGACAGGTTCAGTCTGAGGGTCGCGTTCATGTCGCCGGAACAAAGAACCGTCTCAGTGGAAGGCAGCAAGCCTTTCCGATGGTTCATGTTCGGCAGTTTTATAAAAATGCAAACCACGTTAACTACTAAAGTTATGCAGTGGCTTCTGGTGCGGCTTCGACCGGTGCAGTCTCTGCCGCAGCAGTTTCAGCCTCTTCCTCAGGAGGATTAAGGGCTGCAGCAGCTTTGGCCTCTTTGGCTTCAAGCATCGCTTTTTCTTTAGCAACCTGAGCTGCTGATTTGACCATCGGTCGTGGCTGCTGGACAGGTTTACCTCGTCGTCCCTTGCCTTCTTTGCCTTCGTTTTTCACAACGATGTTTTTCTTGCCCGCGACTACGGCGTCAGCCAAGTGAGACATGATCAGTTCAACCGAACGGATACCATCATCGTTGCCGGGGATCGGCAGGTCCACCATATCTGGATCGCAGTTGCTATCGATCAACGCGATGGTGGTGATTCCTAGAGCACGCGCTTCAAGGATTGCGTTCTTCTCTTTGTTAGGATCAACGATGACCATGCACTCAGGGTTGCGATTCATCGCTCGCATACCGTTGAGGTTACGGTGAATCTTGCGGTATTCGCGGCTGAGAGTGGACTGAGCCTTTTTGGAGTAACCGGCTAGCTTTTCTTCAGAGCTGAAGATTTCTTCCAGCTCTTCCAAACGACCCATACGAGAACGAATGGTGCGGAAGTTCGTTAGAGCTCCACCCAACCAACGCTCACTGACGTAAGGCATCTGGCAACGTTCGGCTTCTTTCTGAACAGCGGCAGAAGCTTGTCGCTTTGTGCCAACAAACAATACCAAGCTTCCTCCAGCGGCAACGTTGGAGATGTACTTTTTGGCTCGCAGCAAACCGCGAACAGTTTCGCGAATATCCAGAATGTGGATCTGCTTTTTCTTCCCGTAGATGTACGGGGCCATTTTTGGATTCCAGCGACTGGCGCGGTGACCGAAGTGCACACCAGCGTCTACCAGATCTTGAACAAGAGTGTTCGACATAAAATTCTCCACCAAATTAGAAAGCCACCACAGACGTTTTCGCGCCATGCGAAAAAGCTTGCAGAATCGAACCTTAAGGCAGGAACGAAGACCTCAGTTGGTTAAAGGGTGATTGAAAACCGGAAAATCTCGCAAATGAGAAATTCCTCGAAGGCAACAGTTTATCGTTGCTAGGGAATCTATTCAATCGGAATAAAGAGGATTTTTGTTGAGGCATTCTTGGCTGTTTGGAGGTAGGTAAACCCGTATTTATTGTCCTGATAACGTGATTCCCGTAATATAATACTCGAATACTCATTTTAGCCGGATACTCAACGAAAACGCCTGTGATTTCCAAGCCGAACTATGTCTCGCTCGACCTTCGATGCCGGGTGCTCTATCGCTTCGCCATGGTTTTCCTCTCATGGGCCGTAGCGGGGACGGCGAGCGAAACAAACGCCGACCAGTGGACCACTGATCCCGATTCAGCCATTGCTGCAGCGAGAAAAGACGGCAAAGACCTACTTTTCTACTTCGCAGGCACCGAGAAATGCAAAGACTGTCGATCCTTGGAGGAAGAAGTATTCGACCAAGCCGATTTTCAGGACGAGATCACCTCTGAGTTTCTGCTGGTCCGGATCGAGCATCGTGACAGCTCTACTGCCAATGAAATCGAAAAGGTCAACAGCCTTAAATGGACGCGCGAGTTCGCTGTTACCAATTTTCCGACTGTTTTCCTCGTGGACAGCCAACTAATCCCATTTGCGGTCACCGGGTACGAAAAAGGTGGAGTTAATAACTACTTGGGGATGCTGACCGAATTTCACAAGGTACGAGTGGACCGCGACGACGCCATGGCCAAGGCTGAAAAAGCGAAGGGACTTGAGCGAGCCAGATTGCTGGACCAAGCAATTTCGGATATCAGCGAATCGGTTGCCAACGTGTACTACCCCAAAGTCATCGAAGAAATTGTGTCACTGGATGCCGACAACGAACTTGGCTTACGCGGCAAGTGGAACGCCGAAAAAGAGGCCGAGCAGCGCAAGGTGATGATGACGGAATTGATGTTGGTGGCGCGATTGGAGAAACCCGATGCGGCGATCAAGCAGATTGACAAAGTCCTAGCAGAGATGGAGTTTCCAGTTGCACAGCAGCTGGAAATTCTACAGATGAAACTCAACATCGTCCGGCGCCAGAACAAGCCAGAAGCCATTGACCGGTTGCTAGACCAAATGATTAGCTTGCCGGGCGTCGCAGGTGCCACTCGCGAGCGCCTAATCGTTAAGAAGATTCTCTTGATGCGTGGCAGCGGTCGCAAACAGGCCGCCATGAATCTCCTGGAACGTTCTATCAAACAGGGAAGAGCGACTGGATCGCCGAATTTGTTTCTCTGGGCCGCGCGCGGAGTGATGTTGATTGCGGACAAACAATACGACAATGCTTTGCGGGCGTTCGACGAAGCAATTCCCGCGGCGCGGAGCAATCCTGATGTTCTGGCGGATCTAGTCAGTGGGAAAGCCGAAGCCTTTTATCTGTTGAAGCAGCCCGCCGACGCACTGTCGACGCTCGACAATTTTGCAGAAGATACTAATATCCCTTCTGATTTACGAGCTGAGGCGACGTTGCACAAGTCAATGTTGATGCGAGAGATGGGGAAAACGCGTTTGGCTCGTCTTTCTGAGAACCGGGCGATCGAGATCGCCGACACGCCAAAACTTAGACGCGAGTTTCAAAACGTGGTCGATCGATTGCGTCAAAAATATCAAGACGCAAATTGACCCTTGCCATGTCGCACTTCGAGTTTAGCAACTAAAACTTCATCATGATCATAGCTATCGATGGCCCTGCCGGGGCGGGCAAGAGCACGGTAACCCGCAAGCTGGCCGCGCAGTTAGGTTTCAAGTTCCTTGACACTGGGGCGATGTATCGCGCGGTTACGTTGGTTGCGTTGGAGAAGGGAATTCCGTTAGACGACAACGAACAGCTTGCCAAAATTGCCATGACGATTGAGCTGAGCTTTGACGGAGACACTGTCTTGGTCGATGGGCAGGACAAGTCTAAGGAAATCAGGACGCCAGAGGTGACTCGCAAGATCAAATCGGTTGCCGACGCGGTCGAAGTTCGGGAGCATCTGGTTGCACTGCAACGGAGAATTGCTGCGACTGGAGATTTTGTCAGCGAGGGACGCGACCAAGGAACTGTTGCCTTTCCCAACGCTGATTGCAAGATTTTTCTTACGGCATCGACACGTTTTCGCGCGATCCGTCGCGCCCTTCAACTAAAGGAGGCGGGAAAGAACGTCACGGTCGAGGAAGTTATTTCCGACATGAATGCTCGCGACTACAGCGACGAGAACCGCAAGGTGGGGCGATTGATGAAAGCCGATGACGCGATCGAAGTTAACACCGACAATAAAACGATCAACGACGTCGTTGATGAACTTGAACAGATCGTCAAGGATAGCATCGCCAACGCGTCGGCTGCGACTGCGTAGTTAGTTCTTAGGCCGTCTTGTTAGTTCTTAGGCCGTCTTGGATGTTAAATATGTTTGCTTTCAAGCGACCACAACTTCAGCTGTGCCAGATTTTGACGGTCTTGCTCGCCCAGATCTGACGTGTATCTCTTCATTGTCCCAAAGAATGAAGGCCCCATGAATATGATTTATGTCTTTGTCTTGTGCAGGAAGAACCTTCCGCCATGCCAAGCGATCCGTCACCTGCTGGTTTTCGCAACTACGCTGACCCTCGGTTTGATGCCGAATTCGGTGTTTTCACACGATGGCCATTCTCATGCGTCTTCCCCATCAGCGCAACAAAGAATCAGCAAACTCAACACTCAACCCGTCGCTTGGCAAATGCCTGTGGCGCGCAAAGCGAAAGTTGCTGGCCGACCTGAGATAGCAAATCACTTTCAATTCTTCGTCGATTCCAAGGCGATAAAAACGCGTTGGGACAAGAATCACTTCTTCGTGGAGTCCAACGGCATGCCGGATCACAAAATGATGGTTGGCATTACCGCGTGGCAGCAACAGATCCCGATTCCGCAGAATTACTCAGGAAACAATGCTTGGCAAATCCCGCTCAAGCCAGTTCCGGCGAAGAGACCAATGTCGGCGAAAACCAATTTCTTCCGAGGGGCCATCGGACTGGCGGTCAACGGCGTCCCGATCTTCAATCCAATCAAGAACGACGGTCGGACTGACACCAAATTAGCCGGCGAGCTTGATGAGTTTGGTGGCCATTGCGGTCGCGCCGATGACTATCATTATCATTTGCCTCCAGTTCATCTTGAGAAGTTTGTCGGCGAGGGAAAACCAATCGCTTATGCGCTTGACGGTTATCCGATTCTTGGGTTTCAAAGCAAGAAAGAAGCATCCAATTCCAAACTCGACTGGCTCAACGGGCATAAAGACGACCAAGGCAATTACCACTACCATGCGACCACTGGCTACCCTTACGTCAATGGAGGATTCTTTGGGGAGGTCGTTCAGCGTGGCGGACAAGTAGACCCTCAGCCACGTGCCGAAGAACTTCGTCCGGCAGCTCGACCGTTGCGAGGCGCAACGATCAACGGGTTCTTCATGAGCCAAGATGGCAAGGCCGTGTCCGTCAGATATAGCCTGCGCGATGAAAACCGTTCGGTCAGCTACAAAACTGAAGACTTCAAAACTTACAAATTTTCTTATAACAACGGGAGGCAAGGCGAGAAGATTGAGACTTATTCAGTCCGCCCCGCACGACACACTGGGCAGGAAGGCACTGACAGGAACGCTGGGCAACGGGAAGGTCCACGAAGAAAAGGCCGTTAAGGAGATAGCGAGTTACGAGGTACTCCAACACAATTGGTCGTTTCCGTGAGAATTGACTGATCAATTCGCTCTGATGCTAATTGCGCTCTCACGTCCCAACACAATGTGGTCCAACACGTCGATGCCGAGCAGTTTTCCAGACTCGGTCAATCGGTCAGTGACTTGGATGTCCTCGCGACTGGGAGTGGGATCTCCGGAAGGGTGATTGTGGACCAAGATAACAGATGACGCACTATCCTTAATCGCTGCACGAAATACCTCGCGCGGGTGAACGAGACTCGCATCGAGCGTTCCAACTGTGATTTGATGGGACTGGATCACTTTGTTTTTCGTATCTAGCGTCACGATGTGAAACTCCTCATGCGTCGTGTCAGCCGCGAGTCTCGAAAAATGGCGCTGGCAGAACTCGATCGCGTCATCTGATCCGCTGATTTTGACAGACACTTGCCCGCCGCTGGCCTCGCAAACGCGTTTTCCAAGCTCAATCCCCGCCATTATTTGACAGTACGCTGTCTTGACCACAGCCGGACTGATCGATTTCAATTCTGCGCGACCGGCATCGGGAAGTTTTTGCAACGTTTGCGCGTACACTTTGGCGACTTTCTCACCAGCCATTACTGCCGATTCTCCAGGACGGCCAGAGCGCACCAGAATCGCAATCAATTCGGAGGTGCGTAATCGCTCGACGCCGTGAGAGAGCAAGCGCTCGCGCGGACGATCCTGTTCCGGTGATGCTTTGATTTGAGCCCCATATAGTTTCTGGTCCAACCATTGCGACACCGAGAAATCGCCCTTGTCTGTGTTCCAGTGATAGGCGCCGGACTTTGGCTCGCGCACTAGCCAACCCTGCGTTTGCAATTCGTTGACGATACGCGTGACAAACGCCGGTCGCTCATTGCCAAACTTCTTTTTCACTTCGTCGGTATGGAGCTGATCACACTCCAGTAGATGTTTCATTATGGGCAGGTAGCGTTCATAGGGCGTCGGCGATTCAGATGATGAGGCATCCGCTGCAGAAGTGTTAGATGTATTCATGTCTCGATTGTCCTGATTCTGAGGATCAATACAACAAAAATCTCTGGTAGAATGTCAGCAAATTCAGACGCTCCGCCCTGCCCTTTTTTTCGAAAGCTCACTGTGTCACTCGAGCCCGTCAAAGTTACTGACGCACTACGTGAGATCCCACATACGTTCAGCTCTGAACATTTGATCGACCTTGGCAATGATCGGATCGCAGAATTCATGCTTTCAAGCGATGAGACGATTCCGAACTTTGTGACATGTGATTTTCATCTCATTGACCTTGCAATGACGTGGCTGCAGAAGAATCACTTGATCACGGGTAATAATTTTTGCGAGTTTGGTAGTGGCTACGGTGTTGTAACGCTGCTGGCCGCCGATCGCGGAATGAAATCGGTTGGGATCGAGATCGAGCCCACATTAGTCGAGCGATCAACTGCCCTCGCAGAGGAACTTAGTTTGGACGCTGAGTTCTATTGCGGAAGCTTCATTCCACGCGACATTGGCGACCTATCAGATCTAGCCGCTGACATCGAGAACGTTGACACCTCACAGGGGGATGTCTACGAAGAGATCGGGATGTCGATGGATGAGTTCGATCTAATGTTTGCTTTTCCGTGGCCTGGTGAAGGTGGATTCTTCGAGGCTGTGTTTGATGCTGGCGCCGCTTCGGGAGCGTTGTTGATGACTTACCGAGGCCGAGACGGTGTGAATGTTGTTCGCAAGACGTAGGTTCGTTTGTTAGTCGAGTCCACTACCAGTATTCGATTAACAATCGAATTTACGACAAATCGTCTGTAGTGGACGGAGAAGCACAAATTTGCAAAAATGTTAAAATTAGCGATCCGTGCGATTCGTTTCGCGCCGCTACGATCAAGAACACGAGAGTATTGTCATGGGTAGAAGTTTTGAAAACCGAAAGCACTCCATCCTTAAGACGGCTGGCCAGAAGTCAAAGATCTATTCGAAATACGGCAAGCAAATATATGTGGTGGCCAAGAACGGTGTGCCTGATCCAGATTCCAACCCGGCGCTCAAAAGCCTGATCGAAAAAGCCAAGCGTGATCAAGTTCCCTCGCACGTTATCGACAAAGCGATCGACAAAGCCAAAGGTGCTGGCGGGGAAGACTTTTCGATGTCGCGTTACGAGGGCTTTGGCCCCGGCGGCTGTAGCATTATCGTCGATTGCTTGACCGACAATGCGAACCGCACGATCACCGATGTGAAAAACTGTTTCACCAAAACCGGATCTAAACTTGGACCGCAAAACTCAGTTGCTCATCTGTTCGACCAACTGGCTGTGCTTTCTTTCAAGGGTGAGAACGAGGACGAAGTACTTGAGGCGATGTTGAGCGCGGATGTTGACGTGGACGATGTTGAATGCAAGAACGGACAGCTGACTGTTTTTGCCGCGAAGACGGATTTCTATAAGGCTAAGACAGCATTGTTGGAGGCGTTCCCGGACATCGAATTGGAGGTGCAAGAGATTACCTTTCTACCTCAGGCCGATGCGAATCTTAGCGAAGAAGACGTGCCGATGTTTGAGAAATTCATCAACATGCTAAACGAGTGCGAGGATGTCCAAGACATCTATCACAACGCGATTCTGCCAAAAACGGAGTAGAAACTTCGGAGCTGGTACTTGGCTACAGGCTCATCGCGAATTTTTGAATGCGATGGAGGGGGAAGGTATTGCGATCAAGTTGACCACCACGGAACACACCGAAGACACGGAAAAATTTGTAACTTCCGTGTGTTCTGTGTCTTCCGTGGTTCCCCCCTTGTCTTCGTAGGATCAAAAATACTCCTCGTTCTCGCGCATCTGGCAGTAACTCTCGTATCGCCGAGCATCGATCTTTCCATCGGCCACCGCCCATTTGACACCGCATTGATCCTCGTGGGTATGAGTGCAATTCGGGTATTTGCAAGCGTTAATAAACGGTCGAATGTCGCGAAAGTAGCCACCGACTTCTTCTGGAATCACATCCCACAACTGAAACGAACGAATTCCCGGCGTGTCTACCAAATGCCCCGCCGATTTCTGGTTGTCTTCACCTTCGATAGGCGTAAGAGGAATCAGTCGCGCGGCAGTCGTTGTATGGCGGCCTTTCTGGTTTTCTGCCGAGACGGTGCTGACCTTGAGTGCCAGTCCCGGTTCAATCGCGTTAAGGATAGAAGTCTTGCCGACGCCGCTCTGACCGGTAACCACACAATCGCGACCGCGCACCAATTTCCGAATCCGATCTAGCCCTTGCCCTGTAACCGTAGACGTCATCATCACGGGATATCCGAGTTGACTCCACACCCCAGCAACCGGTTGTAGGTCCGCGGCGTGTACCAAATCAACTTTGTTGATGACGATGACCGGCTGGATGCCCGATTTCTCCGCCGAGACTAAAAAACGATCGATTAAATTTGGCTTCAAACCGGGCTCGCCGGCGCTGGCGACAATGAAAGCCAGATCAACGTTGGCGACAATAATTTGTTGCTTCTTGCGACTGGTTCGGCTGATCTGATTTCGCCGATGGTCCACGCGGACGATGACGGCCTGATTCTCCCCGGAGCTTTTAGGATCAAGCTCGATGGTGGCAAAATCTCCTGCGACAACGACGTGTTGCAGATCCGTCGCTAATGATTTCAGCACGCCGCGGACGGTGCACTCGTAAATCTGGCCGTCGTCGGTTTTCACAAAGCTGTTCAGCCCATGAACTGACAGGACTCGGCCGGCTCGCGTGTGAACCGAATCGACCTCCAGCGAAACCTCGAACCCCGTCTCTTGCCCTTCCTCTAAACTGCTACCCGAGACCGTGCGTTTCCGCGAAAGAGCTCCTTTTCCCGACAAACGCTCATTGCTGACCGCGTCGTCCACCGCATCGCCATCGTCGGCGAAATCTTTGGTAAAGTCGCGCTTCCGCACCCGAGTATTCTGGCGTTTGCGAAAATTCGCTCGGACCTTGGCCGATTTCTTTTTTTTCTTTGCCAAACTGGATCAATCGTTGAACGCGGGATGTAAAACATCGTATTTTTGGAGAAGCGAAATTTTGTGCTCGGATTTTTGTGCTCGGAAAAAGTGACCGTGTTTCGCAGTCCACGGAGTGTCCGGGGTAACTTTTAGCCTGTTCGGCCGAAGCCGATTCCGGGCATCCTAGTTTTTGGCAACCTATCCTACCGTAAGAAGCTCTAAGAGAGCATTGGTCATCCAAAAACGTGATTTGCTCAGGTCCGGATGCGATCAGGCGCCTCAACTTTCGACTTTTCCCATTCTATAGACTTCGCGGGTTGCGTTCAATTGAAACGACAAAATGAACTTAATTCAAAACGATGTATTTGCCGAAATTCCAATGTTGGCTACCATTGAAGTATTCATCCCCTGAATGACAAGTCATTGTTATCCCAAGAAGAGTGAAGGCGTCCCACCGTGCCTAAAGTCCTTTTCGTAAACGACCAAAGCGGCAATGCACTTTCTGCCGCTCATTTTGACAACGCTACCGACGTTGTTGAAACAACGTCAGCCTGTGGAGCCATCGAATTACTTGCTGAACAGCAGTTTGATGCGATGGTTATTTGCAACACCAAAGAACAAGGCCTCTCGCTGCAGCAGTATCTGCACAATGAGGCTGTGCTAGATTGTGTGCCGCTAGGTGTAGCGTTGTTAGACGCAAGTCAGCGTATTTTGAAAATGAATCAAAGGCTGTCCGGATGGTTGAACAAACCGAATCTGGGCGGCCTTAGTTTTTTGGAGTGCCTTGGAGAGTTCTCGGTTTACGGGCAGGATCCTAATCCTTTGAAACTGGTGGTTACCAAGCGAACTGCATGCCGTGCGACGATCCAAATTGGTGAGCAGTATTTCTCGCTATACGTGACGCCAATTCTCAATGAGAAAGGCGAGTGCTATCAGATGGTTGCCACCTTAAGAGATGCAACCCAAGAGATCATACAAAAGCAAAAGTTCGAAGCGCTTCATCGAGCCGGTGCAGAATTAACAGACCTTCGTCCAGAAGAAATTTACCAGATGGGTTTCTCGGAACGTATTGAACTGTTGATCGATAACATTCACCACTACACCAAGGATCTGTTGAATTTTGACGTGGTCGAAATCCGCGTGCTCAACGCCGAGTCTTTAGAACTCAAGCCGCTGTTGTCAGTGGGCATGGATTCAGGAATCACGCAACGCGCCCTGTTCGCAAAAAAAGAGGGCAACGGGGTCACCGGTTTTGTTGCCGCCACGGGAAAGAGCTATCTCTGCGAGGACACGACTGAGGACGAACTTTATCTCGATGGGTTGGTGGGCGCCAAGAGTGCATTGACCGTACCACTAAAGTACCATGACGAAATCGTAGGCACGTTCAACGTGGAAAGCCCTGTTGTTAATCGCTTCAGCGCGTACGATTTAATGTTCCTTGAATCGTTTGCAAACTACATCGCGATCGCTCTCAATACGCTCGAATTGCTCAACGCACAGCGTACCAATGCGACTCTTGAAAGTATCGGCGCGATTCGAGAGGTGGTCGGCACGCCTGTCGACGAGATTTTGAATCATACGGTTCAGCTGATGGCATCGATCGACTCACTAGACCCAAAATCGGCGGAGCGGCTTGAGGTGATTGCGGCCAATGCGCGAGCGATTAAGGCGGCGATCTGTAAAGTGGGCGAAGGGATGGCTCCGGCGGATTCAGTGCCCGGCTGCGTCAAGACTGAAGTCACTACGTCACTAAAGAATAAGAGCGTGTTGGTGATCGATAGCGATGCTGATGTGCGCGAGTCAGCTCATAAACTTCTTGAGCGCCAAGGTTGCGTCGTTGAGACAGCCCATACCGGAGACGAAGCGCTGATGATGGTGCGGGCTGCCCACCGCGGGCAGCGCTATCACGCGATTCTAGCTGACATTCGCCTTCCGGATATCAAGGGATATGATCTGTTGGTCAAGTTGAAAGAGTTCTACCCGTCTCCACCTCTGGTGTTGATGACTGGTTTTGGCTACGATCCAGCCCACACGCTTCCTAAAGCGCGTGAAGCGGGGCTTCGAGCAAATGCGATTCTCTACAAGCCTTTTAAGCTAGAGCAGGTGTTGGAGATTCTTGACGCGACCGTCGGCGGCGCCTAAACAAGAAGCCGTGAAGTGTGCGCCCTCTAAAATTTGAAAGACGACAGTACAGATGGATTTCGTATGGTGGGTCGCTACGGGTATTGGGCATCTTGGTATCTGTGTAGTCATCTTCAATCAGATCCACTCAACGTCTCTTCCGCGTCTATGGCGAAAGCGGACCGAAAAAATTCTTTTCGCGATCACCGTTACTTTCGGGCTCTATCTGCTCTGGCAAATGGTTGCGTTGAAGACGTTTGGTTTCCGACAGGTTGTCTCTAACAACTACTTCAACAGCATTTATCTAAGAGTGTGCCTTGTGAGTGCACTTTTTTTCGCCGTCCGATGGATATACCGAAAATGGAGATACCGCCAACCGCCTCAGGTGGTCGGCCACACGGTTTCGATACAGGATATTCAGGCGCAACTGGGAATGTCGATTTATAAAACGGCAAAGGCAAGGCTGTTCAAATCTATCCCCGGCAACATTGCTCATCAGATCGCCACCGAGCGACTGAAGTTCCGCGTAGCAGGGTTGCCCAAGGATTTGGAGGGGCTGAAGATTTGCCACCTGTCCGATTTTCATCTTACCGGCCAGCTCGATCGAAGGTACTTCGAGCGGATTGCTAGTCTGGCAAATGAGTTTGAGCCTGACCTGATTCTAATTACCGGTGACTTGGTCGACGAGGAACAATGTCTTGATTGGATTGAGCCAATCTTTGGGAGCCTTTCGGCAAGTAACGGGATCTTTTACGTGCTGGGTAACCATGATCGCAGGATAAAGGATGAGAAAGCGTATCGCCAACGACTGGATGCAGCTGGCATGATCGGCGTGGCAGGCGATTGGCAAACGGTCTCGATCAAGGGTGCCACCATTGCGATTACGGGCAACGAATTGCCATGGTTTCCTCACGCGGAGGGACTGAAGGACTACCAACACCCCACCGTTGCGGCAGCAGACGGTAACGACGTACTTAAAATTCTGCTGAGCCATTCACCTGACCAGCTCACTTGGGCCCGGCAGTACAATTTTGACATGATGTTTGCGGGACATACGCATGGCGGTCAAGCGCGAATACCTTTAATTGGACCGATCATTGCGCCCAGCCGTTTTGGGATTCTTTACGCGGGAGGGACGTTCATGATTGGCAAGATGTTAATGCGTGTCACGCGCGGTATCTCAGGAGACAAATGCCTTCGAATCAATTGTCCACCGGAGCTGGGTTTGATTACTCTGACTGGAGACTCGTAGCCGATCTCGCAAGAGATTGGCGAATGCTATCATCGGCTTTCCAATAATCTTGTGGCTACGGAAGATCCCAGATCACTTCAATTAGAATCCAATGCCAGTTCAGCCCCAGTCAATCTACCGCCAAGAGTTCGTAGGCTTAATAATGCTGGCGGTTCCACTCGTGTTGGCGCATGTCGCACAGAACACTGTATCGTTCGTCGACACGGTGATGGCCGGACAGATTGGCAACGATGCGATTGCTGGCATCGCGCTCGGCAGTACGACGTGGTATCTGCTTACTTTTATATTGTCTGGTGTTTTACTCGGTCTCAATCCGATTGTCTCTCAAGCCAATGGGTCGGGAGACAATGAAAAGATCGCCTGCGCTCTTCGGCAATCGTTTTTGCTGTGCTTGATGATGGTGGTTCCAGCGGTGGCACTGTTTTGGTGTAGCGACAGTTTTTTTGCTTTGCTGGATCAGCCGCCTGAAGTAGCGTCGCAAAGCACAGCCTATTTACGCGCTATCAGTTGGGGCCTGTTGCCGGCGTTCGGATACATGGCGTTGAGAGCGACTTTGGAGGGGCTGTCTGACACACGGCCGATTCTATGGACCAGTGTCGTGTGTGTGGGGCTCAACGTATTAGCAAACTATGCCTTAATGTTTGGGCACTTTGGATTTCCTAGGCTTGAACTAGTCGGAGCGGGCTACGCCAGCGCTTTCGTCTTGCTGTGTGCTTTTCTGATGCTATTGGTTTACTTTATCAGAACTTACCCTGACTTCATCAAACTACCGGACACGAGTTTGTTCGATGGCCCAATGATGGTGGAAGTTTTGAGAATTGGTGTGCCAATCGGTCTTACCATTGGTTTCGAGATCGGCATGTTCTCCGCTGCCGCATTTGCGATGGGACGATTTGGAGTCGACGAACTGGCCGCGCATCAAATCGTCCTGCAAACGGCATCCATCTCGTTCATGATTCCCTTAGGCATTGCCATCGCGCTTTCGGTGCGCGTTGGACTGGCCGTGGGAGCGGGTGATACCACCCGGGCCAAGGTGGCGGGTTACGTCGGCATCGCAACCGCCGGAGTAGTGATGTGTTTTTCGGCAACGGCGTATCTTGTAGTTCCGGCGCTCATCATTGGTTTATATGTGAGCTTTGAGGATCCTGAGAATGCAAACGTTATTCGATGGGCGTTCATGTTTTTCACCATTGCCGCCATGTTTCAAATCTTCGATGGCTTGCAGGTGGCTGCCTCCAACGCATTGCGTGGATTGAAGGATACCCGTGCCGCTATGGTGCTGACATTGTTAGCCTATTGGGGATGTGGAGCGACATCCGGCTGGCTGTTGGCGTTCGTCTTTGGCGTGGGACCGCTTGGTTTGTGGTACGGCATGACGATTGGGCTTGGAAGCGCTGCGTTGTTCCTGATCTTGCGCTATCGGTGGTACTTTCTGCAGAAAGAAACGAAATAAGACTTTGACTACAGCAGTCTACTCTGGCATTGGAACGCGTTCATCAGGCTTGTCGAATGGCGTGCCACGCGAAAATGTCAAAGCCTCGCCGCCGACGTTGAAGGTGGCAGATGCCTGGCCAACGTCTTGGACCTTCCATGTTTTCTTATCCATCTCGAATGACTCACCAACGCCCAGACGCCAGCTCTTACCGTCCATCTGAGACTTGACTAGGACTTGCCAGTTGCCTTCGCGATCTCTCAGGTTACCAGTGATACGGGTCTCATGAGCAAATTCAACCAGCTTTGGCTCTTCTTTCTTCTTGACCACCCTGACAACTTTGTCCTTGAAGCGGATGGTGAACGTTTTTTCTGTGGATCGCTCCGGAAGACCATTGTCGCTAACTTTAAACGAAAACTTGTACTCTCCCTTTTCTTGACCGGGAATCTTCAATGTTCCGCCACGTCCGTCTTTGGCGCCTATGAACTCGGCATCTTCGACATCCGATTTCAACATCTCTAACTTCAGAGTGTCATCTTCATCCGCATCTGTAGCCGTCAGGACGACTGAGACGTCTTTGCCTGATTCGTAAGAAGTGCGTGCTTTGGATTTGAGGACAGGAGAGCTGTTGGCTGGCCCAAAAATATCACGACGGACAATTGTCTTGGCAGCCTGTTCGGCAGTGATCTCGACATCTCGAAAGTGCTTGCCAAACTCAGATCGTTTGCCGGCTGCGTTTAGGCACAGGATCTGAATTTGAAAGGTCGTTTTCAAACGTCCGGTTCGGACCTTCTTACGGCGAACGGTCTCCGTCTGAGGGGTCAACGTGAAGGAGCTAATTCGATGAAGTGCATCGACTGAATAGAATTTTCCCAGAAACTGGGTCAGC
>CAZDBE010000128.1:0-14611 GCA_964503675.1 uncultured Pirellulaceae bacterium
AAGATTAGCGCTGATTAGTGTTCTCGTGTGTATTGCCGGGTTTACCAGAATTACTTTGGGATGGCCACATCGATGTACACCATCCTGTGATCAGTCGCTTTGACCCAGTCGGCTTCCAGATCATCTGGCTTGGGCCAGAACACGGCCTGCGATTTCATTTCGAGCGTTTTCGAGGGCAAGCAATAATCCACTCGCAAGTTCCCAACCATCTTGTCAGTGAAGTCAGACGTGTCATTTGCCGGATCTCCTTTCTGTTCGCTGTTTTTGCGCCCCTGTAGTGCCGCGAACGCCGGCCCACCGTCGCTTTTTGGCGGGACATCAGCATTGATGGCCGGATGCTTTAGAAGTTGAGCCGCCGCACCACGATGGCTGGCACCGTCGACGGGGTCGGCGTTCATATCTCCTACGATCACAAAGTGCGATCCATCGGCAAGGCCACCATGCTTACCGTTATCATCGTAAAGGTATTCTGCTTTGCCACCGACGTAGTCAGCCAGCATACGGATTTCGTCGTGGTTTCGTTTTCCGTTTCTATCCTCGGGACCATCAAAGGTTGGCGGCGTTGGATGTGCGGCAAGAAAATGTACTACGGCTCCATCGATGTTGACCGGAACGTCCCAGTGGCTTTTGGATGACAACCGAAAGACCTCCATCACCGGCGGATAGAAAAAGGGTTTGCCACTTTCGGCATCTATCGGCACTAGTGCATTGGGCATGTCTTTCCACAGGAAGTTTTGAAACGTGCGCGCCTGTTCTTCAAGCAGTGGGTATTTCGATAGGACTGCCATGCCATACTGCCCGGGGAACTTGCCGTATCCATAGGCATCTGCCCCAGTTTTCATGACGCCGTCATGGTCCATGTCCAATCCCGAATCAACACCCGTATTGACCGGTCGAATGAATGTATGTTGGTAGTTGATCGGCTTCAGGTCATCATGGGCCTTCCCAAGAAAATGCTCCTGAAACAGCTGCACACCCTCACCGCTTTGATCGTAGTCGAATTCATTCAGCAAAATTACATCAGGCCGAACGCGCTGAATGATCTTGGCAATGCGTTCGAAGTTCTTTCCCTTGCCTTGAGCGAGTCGCTCTTTCAACATGCCAGCGCGGTCGCGATTGAATGAAATGTTGAACGTGGCGAACCGAATCGTTTTTTCTTTAGCGGAATCTGTGGAATCCTGAATTGCAAGTAGGTTTGCGGGAGCTAATACCTCCAACGCGAAAACAAAGAACATCAAACAACTTTGCGGACAGCGAGAAAAGGTCATAGACGTATCCAAAGTTTTAAGAGTATTTTGAAATGATGGTCTGACAGGCAGACCAGTAGCTTCGCCCAAAGAGATTGAGATGATTTAGCAGATGATAAAGCTGGTAGATTTCGATACGTTCAGGCGTTCGGTCATCTTCAGGAATGACGTCATGATAAGCTTCGTAGAAGGTTGAATCAAATCCACCAAAGAGCTTCGTGATACCAAATTCACATTCGTGATGCCCGAAATAGACGGCCGGATCAAATATCACAGGGTTTTGATTGGCGTCGCAGAGAAAATTCCCACTCCACAGATCCCCATGTAGCAGGGCAGGGGACATCTTGTTTGAAGCCAGCAAGTTGGGAAGCTTGTCGATCAGTCCATCGATGTCTTTCCGTTGTGAGGTGGTTATCAAGCCTCGCTTAAGGGCGAGGTTACCTTGAAACGCCAAACGGAACTCGCCAAAAAAATCAGACCAATTGCTCTTCCAAGTGTTTCGCTGGTCGGTTGATCCGATGATGTTGTCCTCGGAAAAACCGAATTCGTCGATCGAGCCATTGGCTAGGTGAAGTTGTGCGAGTTTGTGACCAAAGCGTGGCCAAAATTCTCTCTTCGGTGATGACGATTTGATCCACTCCAATATTAGGATGGCATTAGATTTGTCTCTCTGGTTGGCGACGACTTCGGGAATAGCAATGGTGTTTGTAGAGCGCAAGGCTTCGAGCCCGTTCAGTTCAGCCTCAAAATCGCCGCCTTGTCCGACACTCACTTTTGCAAAGAAATTCGCTCCGTCATCAAGCACTATCTGAAATGCGTCGGCGATACAGCCTCCGGAAACGTGTTTCGCCGAAGTAATGAGTCGGGTCGTACCTAGATTGTTCTGGAGCAATCTCTCGATGTCCCGAAGTGATTTTTCGCTTGGGCCATCCGCGGTAGTCATTGAGCATCTTCTTGGGTAAGGTGTGAAAAGAGTGGCTCAACAGAAGCCTCGATCATGTCCAGCACCGTTTCAAATCCCTCGTCTCCGCCGTAGTAGGGATCAGGCACATCAAACGGCCATGAATCGTCGAGGAAATCACTCAGCAGTTTGACTTCGGCGGTCGGCTCTGAGTTAACCTCAAGAATGTCACTCAGGTTCTCCCGATCCATGGCGATGACTAGATCGAACGTCTCGAGATCTTCAGGGGTGATCTTGCGACTTCGGCTTTGAAAAGAATAGCCGCGTTTTTCGCCGGCGGCTCGCATTCGAGAATCGGCGGGATTGCCAGAGTGATAGCCAATCGTTCCTGCTGAGTCGACGTGAATATGATGATTGGCTTCATGCTGCTGCAGGAAATGCTGCATGACGGCCTCGCCGGTGGGAGACCGGCAGATATTACCCAGACAGACGAAGAGGATTGACTTTCGCTGCATGGGGGATCGAACCTCTAATTATTGAGTGCGGAACCAATTGAAGTAGAGTTTCCGTTCCACATTGCCGACGTGCTCTGACCAAAAATGGTCACGCTGCCGATGGCAGTGCCAATTATGAGAGCCAGCATAACAGCATACTCAACCGCTGTTGGTCCTGATTCGTCTTTCATAAACCGGGTGATTTTGTTTTTCAATTTATCCATGATTCTTTAAATAAGGTGGGAGGAGTACCACTAATTTTGATGCACAAATAGTGCGGACCATTCGCTGGTTAATAAAACCTACGTTACGATTCCTCGGGTCCCACCGTAAATCTTAGAAAACACCATATTTAAAGGACAATTACTTACTAAGGACTAGCCGCCGAACCAGCCACCCTTTCTGGCATGTTGATTCAGCTTCAATTTACTTTGAATTTCCTCTTTAAGGTGTGCGACGACTGAGTCTTTGTCTGTTTTAGATAGAATATCTGTTACAACCGATTTTGCGGACTGTCCGCCCCACGCGCCACCCTGTTCGAAATAGCGTTTGGAAGCCTCGCCGATTATGTAGGACGTGAACCCCGCTGCGGCACCTTGCGGAATGACCGTCAGAGGAACACCGAATCCAAGAGTCACCGCTTTGAACAGGCTGGCTCCGTAGTTGGTTAATTCGCCCAATGCGTAGATGCCGCCGGCGGCACCAATGGTTCGGGCCAAACCGCGTGCTTGCCCCATCGAGAAATCCAAGCCGTATATTTTAGATAGCGTGATGATCATTAGCGCGTCAATCGTCAGGCCACCCACCACATCAACAACGGGGACAGGATTAAGCGCCACAACGAGTGCTTTGGTTGCTGCCATCGTCCAAATTACCGAATCTGCTTGCCGATTCCTCATCTCAACTCGTAGCGATGCAACTCTGTCACTTTTGTCCGCCGCATACAGCGCCGCGTTAAGCGCAATCAGGCCGAGTCCCTCTTTCTCCAGCGTTTCGAGGATCAACGACTTCAGCTCTGCCACATCGGGTTCTGGCTTTCGCCATTCGGTCGTTTCTTTCCCATTAGGCTGTTCGATGACGTACTCGATCTCTCTTGGATCGGCACAAGTCAGCATGAAGTGATCAGGCGGAACGATCCCGTCCAATCGCGACTTGAGTACCTCGATAAGTTTCTCTTTTTGCTCAGCGGGATAGAGGTCAATTTTGTTGAAGACCAGAATGAGAGGTTTTTGAACGGCGGCCAGTTCTACCAGTGCAGCGTACTCGGTGTCATTGAGATCAGAATCGGTCACAAACAGGATCAGATCTGATTGCCGGGCCGTGGTTTCAGCCAGTTCAGCCCGGTCGGCGCCTTCCACTTCGTTGATTCCCGGAGTGTCAATGATGATCACTTCCGATTTCTCAAAACCGGGAATCACATGCCCTGAACCATCCCAGTTGGTTCCCCAGATCTGTTTGGTCCATCCCCCCTGCACATCCACCTCAGCCACCGCGCGACCGATCAAGGCATTAATCATAGCGGACTTTCCAGTGCTGATCTCACCAAAGATTGCGATCTCGACGCGGCCACTGGTGACCTTGTCATACATCTTTGTTAGATCGGCGATATCCGACTTCAATTTTTCGCGCTCAGAATCCGGGCATCCGTTAAGTTGCGCCAGAGTGGCAGCGACAGAGTCGACGGCTTCAAGGTAGTTTGGGTCTTGGGCGGACCGTTGGCTGGATTGGTTATTCATTCACTTTTACATCGTTAAGCATCAGTTAGCATCAGATAGTTTCTCTCGCGCGGACTGAACCAACTTTCTCAGTTCGTCAACTTTGGTGACTTGCTCCCAGTGGCGGCGGGCGAGTCCAGCCATGCCACCTTCAGGCTGTCGCATTTCATCTTTGAAAAACTCGATAAACACTGATCCAATCCATTTTGTGATCAATGCTTGGACGGCTCCTTGGAGTGCACCGCCGGCGATTTGTCCGGCAAACGGGATGGTCTTCATCATTGAAGCTGTCACCGCAGCAAGGGCTGCAGCAGCACCAGTTGCTCCGATTACTCCAATCAAGTTTTTTCCCATCTCTCCCAGCCATTTGGATGCGGTCTGGAGGTCAACTTTTTGCTGATAGACATCGGCAAGATCAAGGATCATCTTGGTTGAAATCGCCGAACCCGCCAAGAGGTCGACGACTGGAAAAGGGCTGACGGCAGCAACTCCACCGGCTCCCCACATGTACCCATCGACGATTGCCCAAGCTTTTTTGTCGATGGACTGTTGAACTTGATCACGCGCTTTCTCAACTAAGCCACGAGATTGCAGCAGCACGTTCGCCATCAGCAAATCTTTACCATCACGTTTGACAACATCCATCATTCTATCGGCCAGCGGTCCAATGTCGGGTTCAATCACGACCGTCTCCTCGGAGGTCGTTCCATCGGCCAAAATACGACGACGAATGCGTTCGCCCGGTTGAGCCTGAATGACGACGATATCTTCTTTTTTGATGAAGTCTTTGGTTTGACGGTTGATTTGTCCTGTAAGTTTGTCGCGGTCTTCCTGGCTGTACCAGTCTGATTTGTTCAGGCAGATCAGCACCCGTTTCTCCATTTGTCCGAGCTGTTCGAGCAATTCATGTTCGCTCTCGCGCAGCGGCCCATCGACGACAACCAGTACCATATCGGCGTCCTTCGCTGATTCCGCCGCGATGACCACATGATCAGCGCCGTCAACTTCACCAATTCCAGGCGTATCGACCAAAGTTACTTTGTCGGCACCGGACCACGGAATTTCATTTCGAGTAATCGTCGTACCGCCGCGGACGTCGGTCGTGAATATTTTTCGCCCGCTGAGCAAATTGAGCACGGAGGACTTGCCTGAGCTGATCGTGCCAAACGCAACGATTTCGAGGGTTTGTTGTTCGCGTTTGTACTCGATGTCGCGAATCAGGGGAGCCAGATGTTGATCGACGGCGGCATCGCCTGCCGTACCCTTGAGGCTCGCGATTTGAGATAGGTTCTCTTGGATCTCGTGTTCTTTTTGGCTGGACGAAAGTTCGCTTGGATTTCTGTTGCGGCGTTCACGGCGCAAACGCTTTGCACGAGACGCACCAAACAGTTTCCATAAAGTCCACCCTGCGCTTCCTACCAACAGTAGCAGTCCCAGCCCGACCACGCACAGGTATATGATCGCCCATGGACGGCCAAGCACCTCGATTGCGCGGTAGTTAGAAACGATCAAGTTGGGCAGATAGATCAGTGCAAGGCCAATGCAGGCCGCCGCAAATACAAGTAACAGCCCTGAGAAAGTACGGCCAATCTTCATAGTGGTTGTCCGGAAAAGCGGCTGTCGGTCTGCGGAATTGGAAGGGTGATTCAAATACCTCCATCGAGGCAGTTGCGCGGAGCACCCGTAATATTAGCAGTCGAGTGGAAAAACTGCATCACCGGAGGCCGCTAAAAAAATGGCTAGAATCGGCTGGTTTACGAAAAAAGGCCCTGACACGAGGAGGTTGTGTCAGGGCCCCGAGGATTCTTCCCTGCCAATAAACGGCAAGAGAACGTGGAAGTGGTGCTCGCAAAATGGAAGTGGTTCGAACGCGACATCGGAAGTGGGGTGATCTATGAGCCCCAACACAGATTGGCTCGTATCTTTCGCGGAGTTATAAAAAAATTCTTAGTTAGGGTTTTCCTCTGCGGGCCGAGACTTGGCATTGGGTTTAGTTTTAGACTTCAACGATTGCCGTTGAATCGACTTCCTGTTTTGTTTGGTGCGAATTTTTTCAGCAGATTTTTGAAACGATCTGAGGTTGTTTTCGATGATTCGCGCGCGGTTGTTTTCAAAGTGGAGAAGACGCTTGTCTATGCTGGAAATTCTTTGGACCGCAAATTGTCTTTCTAGCTTCGTAATTGACGTCTGGACGTCGAGCATTTGCTCCGTCAGCGGGTTCAGACGTTCTTTTAATTGACTATCACTTTCTTTTTTCGCGTACTTCGCAATCGTTATTTCGATTTGTGTTTTCAACTTCCACAGGTCGACCATCAGCTCGAACTTTGCAGGTCTTTTTTGTTCTAAGTTTCGCAAGCGTATGACATCGGTTTCCAATCGAGAGATTGCATTTCGAAATCTTCCTTGAGACTTTTCCTCAGACTTAACAAGTGATTCTTGCAGTTCCGGAAAGTGCTCGCCAAGAAAATCAAGCACGACTTTCCGCCGATTTACGAAGGCTTTCCCTTTTCGCTTCTCTTTCGACAGAACGTTCGGACTCAATGTTGGTTCTGGTTTAATCTCAGCACCAGTTACCGACGAAACCGTTTCTGGTGGCGAGGATTGCGTGACGGGATCATGCGCATCAACAACCCCAACGACAATCAACGATGCCAATGCGAATACGCAAACACCAGAAATAATGGCCACCGATGTCGCTTGGTTGAGTTGTACACGTGCAATTTGCATCAAAGTTTAACTTCCGTCTTTTGTTTCAACGATTTCGAATTCAACAGACCATCTTCTTGTCCGCTATCGAGTATTTCCGAGTAAAACGAAATCAGGCTTGTATCCAATCCAAAATCATCAATCTCACTGGAGTCGAGCCCTTGATTGTTTTGGTCGGCCTCTTCCCATTCCGCTAGTTCCGCTAGTTCCGGTAGGTCGGAAAAATCGCCGTTGTTGGCAATCTCGATTTCACTGCCTGCGAGATTGTCAATCCAATCGTCAGCCAAAATGGACAGCTGTGAGTTTGAAGTTTGGCCTTGGCGGCTGATATGAGCAGTACTCTGATCGCCGCTTTGGACGAGCCCATAGCCAATAACAGACATCACTAAAACGGCAGCCGCCATGAGTAGCAAACGCGGTAGCGTCGTCGAACGATCCGCCAATGAAGTTGTGGCAACAGCACGCTCCAACAATTCAGGTCCGTCAGCGGAGTCGTAACTTCGGTAGATCTCACTACCGAGCTCGACCACTGAGGCCAATGCCTCTTGAGCCTCCAGCTCTGTTGAAAGCCGGCTTTCAAAATCAGCACGTTGGCTTGTTGTTAGCTCGTCGGCCACATAGCAAAACGCCAACCATCGCAAATGATCGGTCTCGGTTGCTAATTCGGCGTTCTCTGGCGCAGCTAGGAACTCGCCAGGAGAGGGAGCATTGTGCGTGATTTTATGATTTGTTTTTTCAGGCTTCATCTTCTAACACAATCTTTAATTTCTTGAGACTTGAGTGCATCCGGGCCAAAACTGTTCCCAGCGGGATATCCAATTGTTCGGCAATTTCTCGAAACTTAAGCCCCTCGTAAATTCGTTTGCGAACTATTTCTTGTTGTGCGGCAGAAAGTTGATCCAGAGCTTTCTTGACCTCTTGCTCCTTCTCTTGGTCCAAAATTCGATCAGCGGGTTGGTCAGGCTCCGCGTTGGGAGTCACGTGCCAAGCAAGTTTTTCAATATGCTTTCGCTTGACTCCATCTTTCCGCTTGATCAGCATCGCTTCGTTGTAAGCCACGCGAAACAACCAGCTTTTCAGTGCTGACTCTTGGACGATGGTATCGCCCTTTTCCATCAATTTGACAAACGTGGCCTGCAGTGCATCGTTGGCTTCGGCACCGTTATTGAGAATCCCAATCAGGAAATTTTCTAGCGGCTTGGCAAATTGCCCGAACGCTTGATCGACATCGACCGAAAATCCCCGATCGCCCATTACTCCCCCCTGATCTCGAAGATCGGGATCAGGGGAATCGGGAGTTGGGTTTTTGGAAGTGGAAGTCAAAGCAGTACCTTGGACTCTGTTTCAGATGCGCGATTGCAGACGGTTATTGTCTGAAGTTTAAATAATTCCAATACACCATTGCCCGCACAAATGACGGGTTTTAGCAGTTCTGAGTAGGTAAGTTCGATAACTTTCTGCCCCTGAATAAGGATACACGGCTTTTCTTGGTGTTCGAGGCAAGGCTTGCGAGAAGCCCAACTAGCAGTCATCATGGACTAATTGCCTCAAAATTGGAGAACTTTGGCTTGTTTATTGGTCCCGTTTTCACCCGTGAAGCCGCCGTAGTGCCCCGGCGAAAAAGGCATTTTGTGACTCGCGGGGTCTACACGCTGTCATTGCTGCTGCTGACGTTTACGGCTTGGCTGGTTCTCACGGGCACTCAGCGAATCCTAAATATTGGAGATATGGCCCGTTTTGGTGCTGCTTTGTTTCAGATCTTGGCACCCCTTCAATTGGCGCTGATGTTGTTTTTGGCCGCCATCCAGTCGGCCAGTAACGTTGCCATCGAAAAAGACCGCGAGACGTTAATCTTGCTGCTGATGAGCCGACTTTCCAACAGTGAACTGGTGCTGGGAAAGCTGTTCGCCAGCCTACTAAATATTGGTGTGATGCTGGTAGCCAGTCTGCCTATTTTTATGCTGATCGTTCTCTTTGGCGGAACTTCGTTCATGCAAGTTGGCTGGTCCTTCGCCGTTACTGCCGCGGCAGTCTTGGCCGCTGGAAGCTTGGGAGCTACGCTCGCATTCTGGCGGGAGAAGACCTTTCAAGCGCTTGCCCTCGTCGCACTGGGCATTGTTTTCTGGATCGGTTTATTTGAGGGGATCGCGCTGCTTCCGATTGAAATTTTCGGCGTGCAAAGCAGCCAACTCGCTGCGGTCGCCAGTCCTTTCCGCGCTATTGTCGCCGCCAGTCATCCAACGGTTATCGAAACTTGGCCAACCGATGTCGTCCCATTTTTGATCACGGCATCATTGATTTCGATAGCACTTTGCGGATTGACCATTCTGCGAGTCCGACGCTGGAATCCAAGTCGTGATGTGCGACCAGGCCAAGCTCCATCAGCCGATTCCAACGCCGCCGGTGACGTGGACATGTTTACCGGAAAAGTGATCGGTATCGAAGATGACGTGACAGCCAATACATCTGCTGCCGCTACCCCCGAAGTGGCAGCGCTAACTGGGAAACAGGCCGTTTCTCAGGGAGAACAATTTCGCTCAGGGCACGTCGACGACCGTACGCGTAGCACCAACAAAAAGAGTCGCCGCGTTTGGGACAATCCAATTCTGTGGCGGGAGATCTGCACGTGGGCGTACGGGAAAAAGATCCTGTTTATTCGCGCGGCATACTGGTTGCTGGCTGCGTTTGTTTTTGCCGCCATTTATTCGCTGACGCTATCAGGGTTTTCGATCGGCCAATCCGTCTCGGGAGTCAGCATCCCGTTGATTGCCAAACCAATCGCGCCGTTCTTGTTCGTGAGCATTGTGATGGTCAACGCGCTGGCAGTCACGGCGATCACGACCGAACGCGATGGCCGAGCGCTCGATTTGTTGATGGTCACCGATCTTTCTCCAAAAGAGTTCCTGTTTGGAAAAGTGTTTGGTGTGATGGCGATTGCGGCGGACATGATTCTGTTGCCGCTGGCGATGATTGCCTATCTGTGCTGGTGCGGAGCGATCAGTATCGAAAACACCGTCTATCTTTCGCTTGGCTTCATCGCCATCAATGTATTCGTGATCGTTTTGGGGATTCACTGCGGGATGTCGTACAACTTCAGTCGCCAAGCGATCGGTGTTAGCCTCGGAACGGTGTTCTTTTTGTTTCTGGGCGTGATTACCAGCATGGTGATGATGGTTTCATTCACCGGCAGCGTTGAGGCTCAGTTCGGTCCGTTTCTGGCGTGTCTAGTCGGCGGCGCAATTGGTCTCTACGTTGCATTGGGGTGGCACACGCCTTCGTCGGCCCTCGCTCTAGCGTCGTTTGCGCTTCCGCTATCGATGTTTTACTCGATTACCAGTCTGTTGCTCGGCGGGTACCTTGAAGCCTTCATTGTGATGACAGGCGTCTACAGTTTTGCCACCGTCGCGATCGCGTTGCCGCGCCTAAGTGAGTTTCTGGTTTCCACTCGTCGAGCCAAAACGGCAGAAAATGAATGAGTTGGCGTCGCTGATACCGTGGTTGGTTGCAATGGTCCTGCTAATGGCCTTTTCAGGCTTCTTCTCGGCTAGTGAGGCGGCTCTTTTTTACTTGCGTCCACGACAGTTGCGTGGCATGGAAAGCGGTACAACCGCTGAACGGACCGCCGCCGAGTTACTCACGCAACCTGACCGATTGTTGTCTGCGATTCTGTTTTGGAATCTGCTGATCAACGTCGTTTATTTCGCTATCAGCTCGATTTGCTCGATCCGCATCGAAAGAATTCCGCAGTTGGGACAAACTGGAGCGGTCTTGTTTGCGGTGATCTCCCTAGTAGCAATCATCTTTTTTAGCGAAATGCTGCCCAAGAGCATGGCAGTACTAAAGCCTCGACCGATTGCTACTTGGCTGAGCGTGCCACTGGCGATCGCGGTCAAACTAGTCGACCCATTGATGCCGATGCTGCAATCGGTCTATATGATCTCGCGCAGAATCATCTGGCCGGGATTCAAAGAAGAAGCGTGGCTCGAATTGGATGACGTTCAGCGAGTCATTGCCCATTCAGGCAGCGACCCTGCATTGATTAAACAAGAGCAATCCGTTCTGCAGAACATTGTCGACATGTCCGATATCAGGGTCGATGAATTCATGCGACCGCGCACTCAATTTGTCACCTATCACCCGCCGGTCATGTTGCAGGATCTGCAACACTTGCCGCCGAGCGGCTACATTCTGGTTACTGAATCCGACAGCGCGGAAATTGCCAAAGCGATTCGTCTGGATAATCAGTTCGACCTTCCGGAAACCGACGTCGATCGCCATGCTGAGCCCGTACTGTATCTTCCGTGGTGTTCGACAGCCGCCGACGCGTTTGAGAAAATGTCCCATCGCCAGCGCGAAGTGACGGTCGTGGTCAATGAGTTCGGTGATACCATTGGTATTCTGACCATCGAAGATGTGCTGGACGCCGTATTCAGCAACCATCCCAGTCGAAGCAAACGACTGCTTGAGGGTGACCCGGTTCAGCAGATCGATGAAAATCTCTGGCACGTCGCGGGTATGGTCAATCTTCGCCGGTTGGAAAAAACACTGGAAGTTGAGCTGCCCGAAACATCATGTGTTACCCTTGGCGGCGTCGTTCACGAGGCACTTCAGAAACTTGCAGAGCCCGGCGATCAATGTCGCTGGGGAATGTTGAAGATCAAAGTGTTGGAGACCAATGGGCACGCAAATTTACTGATTGAAGTCAGTCTGGCGGACCCGCAGGAGGACGACGAATGATCTTGTTTTCCTTGATCTTATTGGCGGTGGGCGTGTTGCTGAGCGCTTTTTTTAGCGGCAGCGAAACTGGATTCTACCGGGCCAACCGCGTCCGATTGGTGATTAAGAATCTTGAGGGCGATGCGATCGCGCGACGCCTGTTGTGGTTGGTGAACAATCCTGGGTGGTTTGTCGCGACCAGTCTCGTTGGCAACAATGTGGCCAATTACGTGACTAGCCTTTCCATCGTTTTGCTGACCAATCAGGTTTCTGACTCCAGCATTGCTGAAATGTTGGCTCCGGTGATGATGGCCCCGCTGTTGTTCGTCTACGGAGAACTGTTGCCAAAAAATCTTTTCTTCCAAGCACCCAATGCCTTGATTCGAATGGCGGCGCCGCTGTTTCTATTTTTCGCAATTGTGTTTGCGCCCGCGTCAGCAGTGTTGTGGGCGATGAGCCAACTGCTGGGTAGGCTGCTGGGGCAAGCGCCCGAAAAGGTACGTCTGACGCTGGCTCGCAAGGAACTCCAGCAAGTCCTCGATGACGGAATGGAAGCAGGCATCATTCATCCCAGTCAGCGGATTCTCGGGCAGAATTTTTCGCTGGTTGCGTCAAAGCCAATCGTCGACTTCTGCACTCCCGCGAACCAAGTCGTGTCACTGCCCGAATCTGCAACTTCCGAAGAGATTCGCAAGCTGGCGGCGCGGAGAGAGTTGCCAGACATCGTTATCTACCAGTCATCGCGATTGCAGCCAGTGGGATATGTCCGAGCGGTTGAGCTGTTGATTCAGCGCAATCGAGATCCTGATGCCGAACGCTTTATTCACGAACTTCCTGTCGTCAACGCCAGCGACTTGTTTGGAGAAACGCTTTTGCGGATGCAAACCAACCACGAAACGATCCTGAAAGTGGTCGACAAGAAAGCCGGCGTGATGGTTGGCACGCTGTCGATCGACCAGCTTACTGATCCTCTGCTCCAAGGGCCGCTACTGTCGCTGCGGCGGTGAGCTACTGAGGCGTCTTGCTATACCCAAGGGATTTGATGATTGACAGTAGTTCTTCGTAAGAAGCGTATCGTCGTCGATTGGCCAGTTTATATTGGTCGATGGCTCGGCCCAATTCGGCCGCATCAGCAGACAGGCTGTCGTGATTGTCGGAAAACTGACGGCGTTCAAGTCCTGGGCTTTTTCTTCCTGCCCCAGCGTTTCGACGATCTGAAAATTGAATCGGAGCCTGACCGCTGGTTGATTGGGTGCTGGGAGGAAGTTCAGAACTCATTTTTTTGGCCAATGGTGTTTTACGAAATTTGCTGAAAGGGCTGGTTGATACCAATAGGCCCACACGTTTCTTCTTCATCGGCGCAGATCTCTCCTGATGGGCAGTCGGCTTTAGAAAATAACATTTGACAGCTTTGCACGATTAAAACGACGTGCGCTGCTCGACCTGCAGGTCAACCCATACCGGTTATTCTGTTTGTTCACTCAAGTTTGTTTTCATTAGTTTGGAGAATGCCAAGTACAATTCTGTTTCCACGACGAACTGACTTAAGCAAATACCTCTCCTGAATTTACGGAACTTCCAGTTATGGCCGCAGCCCGGAAAGCCAAGAAAACCACCCCGACCAAATCCAGTCGTCGAAAACCATCGACCAAACAAAAGACAGTTTCCAAGCCGGTCAAAGCGACCAAGTCCGTCGCCAAAAAGAAAACAACCGCACGCAAGAAATCGAAAGCAAAGTCTTCACGCAAAAGCGTCGATTCGATTCTTGCAACGTTTGGAAAACGACGCACTGAGCAGCAATCTAAACTGGCGGCAGTACGAAAGAAAATTGTGCAGTTGGAAGCGAAAACCAAAGCCTATCAAGCTGAGATTGTTTCACTGAAAGAGGCCGAATCTAACGCCGAAACAACCCTTGGGAAACTTGATCTTGATCGCGATCAGGCCGTGCGAGATTTGTTGGAGAAACTGGGTGTAAAGCTGGTGAGCGAAACCGCAGCCAAATCTGCCAAGAAAAAAGCAAAAAGGAAAACTGGTAAAGCTCGTTCCCGCAAGAAATCGACTGTTCCAAAATTGTCATCGCAGACAGAGGATGCGCCTGCCGTGATTGAGAAGACGCCATTGTTTGATACTGTGTTCCGGTCTCCAACGACCTCTAACGGAAACACTCCGCTGGCGTCAGAGGTTTCTCCAAATTCGTCCAGCGATGAATTGCTTGACGACGAGTTGTTAGACGGTGATCAAAGTTAGATCGACTATTGTCCCACTGAGGGGTAAGCTAATCGTTGTTGAACGTTTCTGAGGATGCGTTGTTCTAATGAGATGTCGCGGCCGAGCGGAATCCAAGTGCGTGTATCACCGGTAGACGAGTCGTCTAGTCTATCGACGTCCAGTGCGTTGTCCGAGCGCAGTGCGTTGCCTCCCAGCGGTGAGCCGATTGGTCGATCGTTGTCTTCCAGTTCCTTGAAGACTTTTACGTCGATGGCATAACTATCACCCGTTGGAATTACTCGGATTTTGGAACTTCGACGGATCGTTTGCAATGTAGAGTGAACTTTTTCGTACCCGCGCGTTGAATCGTGATGCCACGGCTCCAAGAGTGTCGACCCCATGCGTGGCCAAGTCTCAATCCAGCCTTCGGACATCACACCGTCAACCATGCGAATGCGTTCCTCGCGTTTAACGCGGAAGTAGTCGTCAACTTCGTCGCTGATCTCATCCATCACAAACCAGCGGTCAATCATGGGAACAATCAGAGGATTGGCGGTCGTTTGTGCGGTTGGGACTGGCCCTTGGCTTTCTAGGTTTCTAATTGCCCGGCACCCCAGCGATCCA
>CAZDBE010000129.1:0-14609 GCA_964503675.1 uncultured Pirellulaceae bacterium
AGCGTCGATCACATACGAAATACGGCGAAATCTCGCTGTTTACGTTTTGCTGGCAGGGCAGGCGAGCATTGAAGAATGCCTAGAACGCCGCCGTGACAAATGAAGTCTCTGACAATGGTGACGGTATGAGAACGCTGATTCGATTCGCGGTTTTGATGTGCGCTACGATCTGTGCCGCCAGTTTGGCTGGTCCGCAATCCGTATTCGCTCAGGAGAGGATCCACTGGCAATCTAATCCTCAACAGGCCGCCAACCAAGCCGCAAATGAAAACAAATTGGTGCTGTTACACTTTACGGCCGACTGGTGTGGCCCTTGCCAGACGCAAAAGCGATTCGTTTTCTCAAACCCTACGGTCGCTAACGCGGTGAACCGATCTGTCATTCCAGTTCTCGTTGACATCGATGAGAACCGTGAACTCGCTGGCGAGCTGGGTGTGAAGTCGATTCCATTTGATGTTTTCCTGACTCCGGGAGGCGAGGTCGTTGTTAAACGCAGCAGTCCTAGTGATTCAGAGAACTTTATCAAAATGGTGACATCAACTCGCACTCCGGGCACGGCACCAAAAAGCGGTGCGATGGCGAAACTCGCGGAACTGAAACGAAGATTTGATCCGATGAGTCTTTCTCCTAAACAGCGCGGGAACTTCGGGGTCGAGACTCCAGAAGTCGTAACAGTCGGTGTCTCCAAAGAGGCGATGGGCTTGGGGGCTCGATCGAACTACGGAGATCAGATGTCTTTCCAGAAGCGCGCAGATACGGGCAGCACAGATAGCGGCGTCAACTCTGACCTGCAGTCAGTCTTCAGTGAGCTTGCACGCCGGCAGGAAGCTAAAGAGGCCGGCCAAGATCCGTCAAATCCATTCTTTGAAATAGCGGAAAGCCGATCGGAGCAGGGAAATACAGCTAACGCTCCAGTGCCTCCGGCGGTGGTTAGTAATCCGGTTGCGGTCGAAGCAAATCAAGACGGTCAACGCAGCTACGAGAATGTGGAACGGCAAGCGTTTCTTGCTCGTGAGCGAGCCGAGATTGAGATTCCGCGTCAGCCGACCGATGTAAAACCCGTTCGAGTCATGAATGAGAACTTTCTTGCCGCACAAGCGAATTTCGGTTCGAGCAGCCTCAAGACATCTACCATACTTCCGGGGCTTAAAGTTTCCGATATGGTTGATTCGCGAACTGGGCGGACCATTGGGCCCGGGAAGAACAGCGGGCGCTCGATCGCCCGGTTCAAAACTGAAACTTCAGAAGTAAAGCCATCGAATGAGGTTCGCATCGTTCCTCGCCGCGAGGATCGTATCGCTGGTCACGCTGTGGACAGCTCTTTCGCATCCCAAGCGACACTCAAGCGCGAGACAACTGACGCGACGGCCAAGCTGATTGTTGACGACTCTGCCAAAATGGACTCAGCTTTGGCCTTGGATACATCAATGACTAGTGAAGATAGCGTTGCGGACTCGGAGCTTACCTCCGGACAGTCAGATTTTTGTTTGCAAGGCAAGTGCCCGGTAGCATTGGTGCTGGAAGGTAAATGGGTTGAGGGAGACGCACGATGGGGGATCGTCCACCGAGACCGAACCTATCTGTTTAGCTCTGAAGAGAACTTTCGTCGCTTTCGAGAGCGACCAGATTATTACAGCCCTGTTTTAGCTGCCTACGATCCGGTGGCGTTCCATGACTCGGGAGATTTCGTCGATGGGATGGAAGAGAACGGAGTGTTCATGGAGAAGGATGATCACCAACAGATTGTGTTGTTCGCATCTGCAGCCAACCGCGAAAAATTTCAATCCAATCCTCAGCTTTATATGAGATCGGTCCGCAAAGCCATCTATACGGCTAGTCGAGTTGACGTGACGAGCGAATCCGATGGTACCAAGCTGCGTTAGTGTAGGGCAGTCGAGCAATGGCGATTCTCCGTTTCGGCTAGATACCTCCTTCGTTTTAAGAGTATGCTCTTGGGCAAATTAGACATCACCAAGCATCTTGAGATTCATGACGATCAAGCTGATAGTGACCCATCCGGGTGGCGCTCACAAAGACGATTTCTTGGCCTGCAGCCTACTTGCTCATTTGCACAATGTGCCCATTGAGCGACGTGAACCAACCGATGATGATCTCGCGGATGTTGCGACATGTGTTGTCGATGTTGGTGGCGTGCACGATGCGGCGAAAAACAACTTTGACCATCATCAGTTTCCGCGCGACGCTCCACCGCTGTGTGCTCTCTCTTTAGTGCTAATGCATCTTGGCATCTACGAGGACGCGCTTGCGTTTTGCGCTTGGCTGCGGCCTGCAGAATGGCTCGACACGCGCGGGCCCAATGAAACCGCAAAACTGATGGAAATCCCGCGAAAGGCGTTTAGCGCACTGAATTCTCCGATTGATATTTCCCTATTGAATCGGTTTGCAAGTTCGTCTGAACTTACGCCCGACAGTCCGCTGTACCAAGTGATGTGCATGGTGGGCGAAGACATGGTGAACTATGTACGCTCGATGCGTGAGCGGCTGAACTATCTAAAACAGCACAGCCAAACGTGGACGATTGCCACCGACGGCGATCCGATTACGGCGATTTTCTTGAAACAGAGCGACGTGATTGCCGACGATCCTTCGTTCGGTCTGCATGCTTTCATTGCCGACCAACGGGTGGAAGATCAGATTCATGCGTTGGTCTATCCCGACCGGCGCGGCAACGGTTTCGGTTTAACGCGATACGAAGACTGCCCCCGTTTAAACTTCTCACAGATTGAATCTTGCGAAGACGTTCGGTTCGCGCACAAGCGTGGTTTTGTAGCAAAGGTCGAGACAACCGATCCCGCTAGGTTGAAGGAATTGTTGGCGTTGGCTGTCGTTAGAATACCTGCCTGAACACTGGTTTCGTTCCTCTACGGTGTAAGGTCTTTCAAGCGAATATTCTTGTATTCCGCCCACATCGGTTTTCCCGCGTGAAGCTGCAGGCCAAGTCGTCCCTTCAACGTCACTTGATCGTCCGAGTCGGTGAAATCGAGAATGAGCTTGCCGTTCATGTAATGTTGAAGGTGATTTCCTCTGGCCACGATGATCACGTCATTCCACTGGTCAACGCGAAATAGCTTCTTGAAGTCTTCAGGGCTGATCAAAGTGGATGCGATCTCCTTCTTGCCATCTTTCCAAACCGCCTTGTCACCGACGAGGCACATCCGTTTGCGTTTTCCACCTTCGTCATAGATAAATCCAGCCACGTCTGGCAGATCGCCCGAGTTGCGGATTTCATGTTGATAGCCGCGTAAAACATAATCATTGCGCGGTTTCTTGGCTGGGTCGGTGATGTGTTTAGACCGGTACTGAATTCCTGAGTTATTCACCGAAGAAACGCGAAAGCTAAGACGCAACTCGAAATCGGCGACCTCGTCCTTCCAAATGAGGAATGTGTTGCCATTACATTTCTTCTCAGCCGTTGTCTCGCCGCGAATCATCCCGTCAGTGACTTTCCACAGTCGCTCGTCGCCCTTCCACCCGTCTAGGTCAGACCCGTTAAAGAGGGTCTGCATGTCGTCCGCTTCTGGCGGAGCTTCAGACTGATTCGTCTCTGCGGCCTCAATCACTGCAGCATCCTGTGCAAAAGCAGAGAAGTGGCATGTTGCTGTGTAGATAAAAGCAAGGGTGAAAAAACACGTGCCAATAATACGTCTCATCTGTTAACTCCAAAATTTCAGTGCGTCATTAGGCGCTGCCCGAATAACGCGAAGGGTTTACCTGACCGGGGCGATCGTTTTCCCCCAGTGTGATTTATCACGGCGATTGTCTGCGAATTCGAAGCACCTGCCAACCTGAGCTTAAGGGCGTGCTACCCTTGAGCGCCGTATTTTCGGAAAAACGCACGGATTGCAAGTTATGAATTCATCAACCAATAGTCTATCACGGACATCGCAAAAGATGTTGCTGATCAAATCGGCGATCATCATTTGCCTCTCGGGTTTGATGCTTTTATTGTATACAAACATTGCAGCAGCCCAGATTCGACTTCCGGCAATCGACCCGTCAGGCAATCGTATATTTCTGCCTAACGCCAACACAACGCTCCTAACTCCCAACTCAGCAGCGCAAAACGCGCTGACAAATCCCCTCAGACAGGGAACGGTTGGGTCCGGAGTTTTTCCTCAACAAGGTTTCGGAACAAATTTCCAACAAAGTCCTGTGCCGCGACCGCCGGCTAGACTTAATCCATTTGGAAATGTATCTACGCCTCGAAACATTGGCCGCGTCGGCCCCGCGTTTACTCAGCCTCCCCGAACTCCTCTATGTGGCCGTAGTGGATGTGTCGAGGACCAGAAGCAGAGTAAGAAACATTTTGTTCCAAATATGGATGAGCGTAAAACAGCCGGCCAACAGGGTGAAATCTTAATGTCGCCCGCGCGCATCATCGCGCCTGTTGGTAGCGAAGTGGTCGTGATCACAGGCATCTGCGGCGGCGATGGCTACCTGTCTACTAATCAACCCCTTGAGTGGATGTTGTCCAACGACAGTGTTGGGCAATTGATCGAAGTTGGTGGCATGCACCACTCGAACTTTAATCGTCTCGTTCCTCCTGAAGCTAAAAAATTCGATGGACAGTACGCTTGGGGCAGAACTGGTCTAAAACGAGTTGTTCTCACGCGGGGCACCCCGACACCCTGCGATGACATCGAGCTGGCCAAAGGTCAAACCTTCGTCAGTGTTTCGTCAGCCTCTGCTGGAACGACTTATGTCACCGGTGTTGCCCCGAAGGCCGAGGGCTGGGATCGCCGTCGTGCCACGACCGTAATCCAATGGGTAGACGCCCTCTGGGCGACGCCAACGCCCTCGAAAGCCACTGCCGGAACTGTCTATCCCTTGACGACGGTTGTCAATCGGTCGACTGATGGCAAAGGCGTCCAAGATTGGAAAGTTAAATACACGATCGTTGGCGGAGCGCCTGCTGAATTTGCCCCAGCCGGTTCAAACACGGCCCTAGCAACGACTGACGAACAAGGACGTGGCATTGCTCAGATCCGTCAACCCGCCGGCAGATTCGAACCTGGTGTGACTCAGGTGCGTGTCGATATCGTTCGGCCGGCTTTCGGCAACGAGCCGGAACTGGTTGTCGAAAGTGGTTTGACAACGGTTACTTGGAGCGCTCCTGCGCTAACCATCCGCGCCGTCGGCCCTAAAGCGGCCGATTTGGACCAACCATTCAACTACCGTGTGGCAGTCACCAACCCAGGCGATCAAGTGGCCCGTGGTGTGGTCGTTCGTACCAAAGATTTAGACGATAGCCTCGAGTATATTTCCAGCACTCCCAAGCCTGTCGAGTTTGGCAGGCAACTGGAATGGACTCTAGGCGACATTGCGCCCGGCAGTCCTCCTCAGATCATTGACGTGCAGCTCAAGTCCAACCGACGTGGCAACGCTGGGCTGTGTTTTGAGGTCGCGTCTGACTCCGATCGGCTACGGACCGAGGCCTGCTCCCAAACGGAGATCAGTGCTCCGTGTTTAGCATTGGCAATCGATGGCCCCAGTGCAGCGCGTGTTGGCGACGACGTCGTTTATAAATTCATTGTCGAAAACCAATGCGACGAAACGATCGAAGATATTAAGTTGACCGTTGCGTACGATCCGGGGCTGTATGCTGATGGACGGACGAATCCGGTCGTAACGCGAATCAATGAGCTTAACTTTGGACAGAAGCGTGAGGTCAGCTTGGCTTTCAACGTACAACAGCCAGGTACTCAATGCATTAAGTTGAACGTCACCACCAGTGGCGGAGAGGCTTTCGAAGCCGGCAAGTGCCTTGACGCTTCCAACGCGACTCAACCGGATGTCATGTTCGATGTGGAAGGGCAGTCTCCTATCACCGTAGGAGAGACGGCTCAGGTAAATGCTCGAATTAGAAACACCGGCAACACGCCGATTGATTCTGTCGTGCTTACCAACAAGTTTTCTGACTCACTCGAGGCCGTCCGCGCTACCGAAGATTTTCAGTTCACACGCATCTCAGATAATGAATACGCTTTCGCAATCGGTCGTATTGAACCGGGAGAGGAAAAACTTCTTGAGGTTGAGTACCTCGGCCTCAAACCCGATGGAAACGCGACTTCGGAATTTGCGTTGACCTCCACCTCCAACATTAACGCCACACGCGGTTTCGACATCAGGATTGAACCTAACTCAACCTCCAACGGTGCCGGCCCGGGGTTCGCTGATCCTGACGTCGGACCGATTCGTCCGGGGACGGTCGGCCCGGGCGCATCGCCGCGCGTTACACCGGAGGGCAATCCCCAATTTGATCTGGACGATGGTTCTAGAGCCGGTGACGACAATCCATTACGCGATCCAGATGCAATCGTTCAGCCCGATCGGGGCGTGGTGGGTATTCCGCGTGATGATTCTTTGCTGGCAAACGAAGTGCTGGATGTTCAAGTCAAAACCGTCACCTCCGCGATCCGAGCTAGAAATTCGAACGAACAATTACCTGAAGATGGCATCATCGAGTTCTCGGTTACCAATCGCGGAAGTCGTGAATTACAAGATGTCGCCGTTTCGTTCTTGGTACCACCGGGGCTGCAGTTCAAGGACTACCGATCGCTGGACAACAATCTCGTGATCGAAAACTCTAACGGAAATGTATATGACTTCGGTTTGCGGCGGAGCATGCGGCCTGGCGACACATTGTCTTTCGCGATTCGCGTCAACGGAACTCAAGGAGGCCGTCCCGTGGTGGAGGTTGGTGCCGCCGCAAGAGGCTTGGAAGGTGATTCTCAATCGAGCGACTTCATCAGCGTCGCCCCATAGGCAAGTAGAGCCATTTTCTATCGCGGCACGTTTTGCCGATACCAGTCAATAAATTTCTCTAACGAAGTCTTGGAGTGCGTGTACTCCATCCAAACCGCTAGGGCAATTGAAAGGACGACGAATCCGAGAAACCAATACCGCGCCCAGATCCGAGGACGGCGTTGAGTCCCGTCGGCAGCCTTGATCAGGCGCGTGTCGATTCCCACAGCCCAAAAGGTGACCGCCGTTCCCAACACGATCGCCACAATGTTGGTGAAGAACAGCAGCAACGCTCCTCCACCAAGCGTTGAGTCCCCCATCGTTAATGACATCCCTGCGGTTGCAATCGGTGGCACCAACGCAGCGGCAATCGCCACCCCTGGTAGCGCCGACAGCAAATTTGGACGACTCATTGCGTATGCCGCCGCGACGCCGCTGAATAGCGCCACCAACAAATCCAACATAGCCGGCTCGTCGCGTGCCTCCATCTGACCACTGATGGGAATGGAGGATAAAAAATTCGTCAAGACGCCCAACACTGCCGCGATCAGAAATGCCACTGCAAAACCCAACAATACAGACTTGAGCGCCGTTCTCATCAGCCGCTCGTTTCCCTGAATCAAGGCAAATCCAATCCCGACCAGTGGCGTCATCAGCGGCGCAACGAGCATTGCCCCAATGACGACTGCTGCAGAATCATCCAACAGCCCAAACGCGGCAATAATAGTCGATAGTGCGATAAGTGACGCAAAGTCGAAATTGAAACTAGATCCTTCCTGTAATCTATCTACTAGCTTGACTCGTGATTCCTTTTCCAATTGCGGCACCACTTGGCGCACCGCCATTTGAATTTTTTGGCTAAGTCGATTGCCGAGCGGAACAGCAGGACGGATGACGGCCACAGCCCTTTTGCGGCATTGAGAATCCTCGGAACTGGAAGCGGAAGACGTCTGCCGGAAAAGACTACGGATGGTTTTTAGATGTCGAGTGCCCATTAGAATCAAATCGACTCGATCGTCGACGCGTTCAGTTACGACCTCCATCAAGTTATCACCCAGCACGATTTTAGGCTCAATGTTCTTACACTTCGATCCGGCCCGCGACAGAATCTTCTTTGTGTGTAACTCGGCAACCTGAAATGCCACTTCGTCGTCGTCGGGACGTACGAACAAGAAATCGACCTTGCCAACGGTCTGTTCTTGGGCCTTGTCCTCATCGTCGGTCAGCGATATCGCGGAAGCAGATGCGAGTCGAGCGGCTCGACTAAGCGCTACGTCGGCTCCACGATCTTTATTGGCGACCACCAAGATATTTAGCTCATCTTCGGGCGGAGCTCCTCGGACCATCAAGGTTTCGCACGGTGCGGTTTCGTATAGCTGTTGAGCCCAACTGGCGGCTTCAGACGATGTTTGAATGTCCTCGACCGCCGGTAAGATCAACGTCTTGACCTCCATCGTGCTAACATTTTGTACGAATGCATCTTCCGGGTTGGTAGCAACGATCTCGCGCGTTTCAATCAGTACTCGGTCGATGTCAGAATACCCGGCGTCGATCTTTTCTTTGAGCACAACATGATCGGTTGAGTGAGTTTCGATCGCCGCGAAGACTGCTTCGAAAATTTCATTTTGGTCGCGCTCATCAAGCATCAAAGGATCGAATTTGGCAGGATCTTGCTTTTGCCGCCGCGGAACTACGATCAGGAGGCTGGTGGAATCTGTGTGAGCGAATCGAATACCCCAAGAAACTAGCGCGTTTGCTTCACTCGCCTTGTTAATATAGATAGCAACCGACATGGGGGACTCAGAGGAAGTGGGAGATAGAAAGTCGCCGTTTTGCTGGGCATCTTTTGGCTCCAGTATAGCGAAATTTAACTCGACCGTCTCACCGTACATCAAGCAAAAAGGAGTCGCGCGAAGTTTTGCGGAAGCCTGTTCGCCATTCTGATTTTGAGACAGCTAGAAATACGACGCCTTCAACCGCTCTTTTTGTTTGACACCGGGGGTAAAAGTCGCGGAAGCCAAAACTGGCTGATCGAAGACAGTAAGTATCTTCTGAACTTCAATAGCAAGGGCACGCTGACTTACGGGGAATGATTGGTCGTTTTTATCCAGATGGAGTGGGTGATTTTGCACGTCTGTTCTTGTGAGGCAGGCTTGTTAGATCCTTGTGGCGGCTGGTACGCCCGCAGGCCATAATCTTGCTAAATGCTCGGTTTTTGGATAACATGTCGAACATCACCGTCGTTTCTTAAGTGTAATGAGCTTTTGCTAACGCGATGCACGTACAACCCGCTAATTTGTATCCACTACCTAGCCACAACTAATGGTGGCAGGGGTTTGTTCTTTCACCCAATTGATTCTGAGAAATCGGATCGGCATTTCTATAATGACTTCCCGCTCACTGTTCTGCGCCCAAGCTGACTCGAAAGTCCAGTTCACGCTTGTTGTTTTTATTGCAGCGATACTACTCTTTACCGGAGGCTGTGGAGATGTAAACGGAGTTCGTGGGACGATCACGTTAGACGGTGAGCCTTTGAAGAGCGCTTGGGTACAGTTTACACCGCTGGATAAAGGCGGACGGATCGCCACCGGGCAAACTGGTCCAAACGGTTCCTACGGGTTGAAGACCTCGCGCACAGTTACCGAGGTTTTCCCCGGCAAGTATAAAGTTGCCGTTACGACGGGTATGGTCACCGGTGAAGATGAGCGAGGACGCATGACTAAGACTGAGGAAAAAGTCCCTGAGAAGTACAATGCGAAAACGGAGTTGGAGGCGGTCGTCAAAGAAGGCGCAAACGAAATCAATTTTGAACTGACTAATTAGTTGGAATCATATTTTCTCTGAATTCTTATTGCTATTTTATGGAGTGTTTTATGAAGAATCGAAAACAACCAAGGGGGTTCACGCTAGTGGAATTGCTGGTTGTGATTGCCATTATTGGTATTCTGATCGGCATGCTACTACCAGCGGTCCAACAGGTGAGAGCAGCAGCGCGACGAATCCAATGCGCAAACCAGCAACGTCAAATGGCACTCGCAGCGCTCAATTATGAATCTGCTTACGGTTGGCTTCCCGCGGGCAGCCAACATTCGACGGGTGGGAACAATAACACCGATTTGGGTTGGAGCTGGCGAGCATTAATCCTGCCATTCCTTGAGCAAGCAAGTTTGGCCAGTCAGTTCGACATGACTCTTAAGATGAATGACCCGATCAACGTTCCGCTATTGACTGAAGAGGTAGGCGTTTATGTTTGCCCGTCCGACACTGAGATCAATGCGCAGTTCTATAACATGGGCGGCATTTCAACGGTGAGGTCAAGCTACATCGGAAATGGTGGTGCATTCCTCAACAGTTTTAGGCCACAGCCGGCATTTCCTCAGTACAACGCTGTTTTGGGGCGCACATTGGATACAACATACAAAGGGGTGACTATTGCCCAAATTCGCGACGGCACATCGAACACTCTGTTTTCAGGGGAAGTAGTCGGTTACGCAGTGGATACAGGCAGTGAATTTGGTGTGAGAGGCGATGGATTGGGGGGGAACTTTGTCTGGGATCCGGCTGTTTATGGTATCACCAACTCAGCCGGATTTGTGAGTGCTACGTTATCTCAATGCCGTACGGGGCATGGGTTGATCAATCCACCTGATGATCCTAGGAATATCATACTTCTGCACAACTCGTTCGCCAGTAACCATGTAGGCGGAATAACGGGTGCCTTTGTCGATGGTTCAACACACTTCATCAACGATACCATTGAGCACAACCAGTTGACCTGGGCTGACTTCCAAACCAACCCTGGAACGCTTGGCGTTTTCCAACGCTTGTTGGGGAGAGATGAAGGTCAAGTCAATGGTGACCAGTTTTAGAAGACTGGCCTGTAGCGGACGCCCGAGAGTTTCGAAGACTTTCGAAAACGCTTGAGAGTCTTTACGACTTCCGCTACCACACAAAATAGGCTCCTGCGATATTTCGCAGGAGCCTTTTTTCTAATGTTTTGTTTTTGCGTTAGCTTTGGACTAACCCAGCTTCAATCGCTTGATCAACTCTTCAGCACCGGGAGTGACGCAGCGCAACTTGCGAGCCAATACTTCTTTCTCGGAAGCAGTGGCCTTGCCAGCGCGTGCTTTGATTTTAGTGACGACTTTACGTCGCTTACGACGGCGTCGAAGTTCTCTTTCTCGTTCGCTTCCCATTAGATTTCCTGATTACTTTGTACTGATTGTTGTATTGTTTGATCCACTGGCGCCTTGACTAATACTTTGGCCAGAGATTACTTGCGACGCTCTTTCAAACGAACGGCTTTTCCGACGCGGTCACGCAAGTAGTAAAGCTTGGCACGGTGAACGACCGAAGATCGCTTCACTTCGACTTTCTCGATGCGAGGCGAGTGGACTGGGAATTTCCGCTCGACGCCTTTTCCAGCCACAATGCGGCGGACGCGGAACATTTCACGAACACCTGAACCCGATCGTCCGATCACGGTCCCGGTAAAGACTTGCGTACGCTTCTTTTCGCCTTCGAGAATCAGGCAATGCACGTCAACGGTGTCTCCGACTTCAAATTCCGGAGGGTTCTCTTTCATGCTGGCCTTGTCGACCAATTCCATAATTTTGTGTGACATCGTCGCGTCCTCAGTTTTCAGTGTTCGGTGTTCTTTGGTCGGTGTTTGATTCGGGCAGCAAATCGCTGCGACGAATTTTGGTTCGTTCAAGGCTTTCTTGTTGCCTCCATTTTTCGATGGCCGAATGATTGCCGCCCAGCAGAACTTCGGGCACGTTATGCCCTTCGAACTCTCGTGGCCGAGTGTACTGGGGATATTCCAGCATTCGGTTCCCTCGTGAGAACGAATCGTCCCAACTGCTTTGTTCGTCGCCCAGAACTCCGGGCACCATTCGAACTAGCGAGTCAATCATCACCATCGAAGCGACCTCTCCTCCGTTGAGAATATAGTCGCCAATGGAAACTTCAATCGGTTTGAGGATGTCGATCACACGTTGATCGAAACCTTCGTACCGTCCGCACAACAAAATCATCCTCCGATGGTGAGTCGCAAAGTCCTCAACCAAAGGCTGACAAAGTCGTTGTCCTGATGGCGTCATCATCATAACCACGCCCGGGTCGTCATCCATGGCTCGAACATCACGAACACAGCGGACAACAGGTTCGACGGCAAGAATCATTCCGGGACCACCACCAAAGGGGCGATCATCGATTTTATTATGCTTGTCCGTCGTCCAGTCTCTCATGTTGTGGACGTGAATTTCAACAATTCCCTTTTGAATCGCCTTGTTCAAAATGCTCTGACTCATATACCCGGGGAAAATCTCCGGGAACAAGGTCAGCACATCAAATCTCATGAGATTTCAACCACAACCTTCAACAGGATAACTGTTGAGCAAAATTACTCAGCAGCTTCTTCTTTTTTCTCTTCTTCTTTAGCGTCAGCCTTTTCCTCGGCGTTGGCTTCCTCTTTCGTTTCTTCTTTAGCTTCAGGCTTCTCTTCAGCCTTGGCTTCTTCTGCAGGAGCGTCTGCGGCGGCTGCATCAGCACCTTCTGCTTTAGCTTCTTCAGCGCCCTCGGCTTTAGCTTCGCCCTCGGCTGCTGCTTCACCTTCAGCGGCTGGTTCTGGCGTAGGTTCTACCTTAGGCATTTCTACTGCTGCTGCGGCCTTCTTGGCACTTTCGATTGACTTTTGGCGACGCTCTGAGAGCTGAGAGATTGCTTCCGCTTGAGCTTCTAGATGCGTGCCGTCTTTGCCGTACTTCTTGATCAGCGTTCCGACCTTCGGCGTAGGCTGAGCACCAACGCTCATCCAGTGAGCGATTCGCTCGCCGTTAAGGATGGCTCGTGCGTCTGTGTGGGGCACCATCGGATCGTATGTTCCAAGTTCTTCGATCACGCGACCATCACGCGGAGAACGTGCGTCCATCGCACAAACTCTGAAGAATGGACGATGGGTCCTTCCAAGTTTCTTCAGGCGGATTTTAACAGCCACTTTTTTGCCTCAAAAATTAGATTTCACAATGATTTTGACTTTAATTCGACCGATTGCGGACAGTCCGCTAACGCATAAGCCCGTTTTGGTCGCTTTTTCAAGGAATTTCGCCTATGTGAGTGTAGAACGAAAGCCTAGCAGACGGCTCGAAAACGAGGTCTGTCGAGAATTTGGAGATTTGAATCGCAAGCGCCGCCAGCGTCAATGCTGTTATTGACCATTTCCCGGGAAATTGGCCAAATTAGAGACATCAGGCCGATAAGCCAATTCCTTAGCTGGAGTCGCCAGACTTCAGATCTCCCAAACGCTGCGGCTCAAAAGATAGCATACTGCGGGCCGAGCAAGAGAGGCATCCCTGCAAGCGTTAATCCGTAAGTTGCGAAAACGAGCACGGCAACCAGCGTCGCGGCAGTAAGCATACTTGTTCGAGACGGGCTGCCGTGTTGGCCATCTTGGCTGACGAGCCAGCAGAGTAGCGTGGTGATCGCACCGAACAGGATTATGCTGCCGGTCCAACCTGTCAACGTGGACAGCGCCGCGATAAAGCCGAGTTGCTCAGGCCCAAGGTACTGGACGGAGAGCAGTGTGGACAATGCACTGATGCCGGCTTTGGATACTAGCAGCAAAAGAACGGCAGCGACGACCAACCACCTACGCTTTGTCTTGCAGTAGTTGCCGATTCTCGACACCCATGTCTGTGCGCCCAACGAGCTTCCATTTGTCACGCTCCACGCCCAGTACATCATCGAGAGAATGACTCCAACGAGGCCCAGACATGAGCTAGCGCCGGCAACCCAATACGGAACGCCAAAGCCAGTCGCTAGTAACATTGCGCCGTGACTGATCGAGCCGATCAGTCCCAACCCCAGACTCAGTACGAGGTAGCCCGCCAACATCCATTGGGTGCGGCGCATCCAAGTTCTCCCGCCGTTGATTTTGGAGAATTCCAAAGCGAGCGCGTCCGGCGAACCGACTCGTCGAGTTGCGAGCAAAAAGGCTTCGTCTGGTTCAATCATCGCTGCCAACTCATCAACCGTTTCTCGTAGGTGGCTTTCCAGTTCCTCAACCTCCGTTAGTGCGACCGACTCGCCCTGTAGTAGTTGGTGTCGCCAATCTTCAATGTGTTGTTCTAGATCGAACATTGCGTCATACCTCCCCATAAGCCTCGTAGCATTGAATCAACCGTTTCCCATTGTTGTCGCTCGGCCCGCAGTTGTTTTTTACCAGCCGCAACAACCCTGTAGTACTTACGCTTGCGACCAGTATCGGCAACCACCCAGCGACCCTTAATCAACCCATCGCGCTCCAGTCGATGCAACACCGGATAGAGCATGCCTTCAGTCCAAGCGATCTTGCCGCCCGAGAGTTCCTTTACACGACGAATGATGTCGTAGCCGTAGCTTTCTTTTTCGCTCAAAATCGACAGGACCATCGGTCGTGACGATGCGGCCATTAGTTCTTTAGATGCCATAAAATGTTCCTTCGGTTACTCATGCATTGTACTGTTAGGTAAAGATACATAGAACTGCAAGGTAAGTCAAGTATATTGGTTGATTTACATATTTGCTTGGAAAACAGGCCATTATGGCGTCCTTGCAAAGATCTTTCCCGTTAGTAGCAATGAAAAACAAGCGCGGCACAGCCGCAACCACGAAACTAAACAGGAGTAAACGGAGGAAACTGAGCGGGGGAAGGCGTTAGATACGAACTCCGTTTCCTCAGTTACCTTCTGTTCAAAAAATCAGCACGTTGAGGGCTGCGCCAATTGATCGCTCATGTCACTCTCCCTCTGGGGGCTCTTCGTCATTTTTAGTGGGTTCATTTTGGTTGCATTTCGAGTTTGCCG
>CAZDBE010000130.1:0-14570 GCA_964503675.1 uncultured Pirellulaceae bacterium
GAATCGATATTAGCCGAGGTCACGGCCTCGAGCAGTAAGTCACACTTCGGGGATTCGTGAAGCGAAAGAGGACTATCAGGTCACCGGATCCAGCACCGCTTCATCGACCTCCATGGATACGCCTTTATCCAGAAACTGAATGGACAGCAGTAGTCGGGTTTTCCCTTCGCGGCGAATCACGACGCCCGAATACCCTGCGAACGGTCCGCGACTCACAGAAACGCGGTCACCAGTTGTCAACTTGGATTCCACCGTCAAGGGCACGCCGGCTTTGACGACTTGGTGGATCTGCCGAAGTTGCTTCACCAACAGGTCCTGATCTACCACAGGACTACACTTGGAAACACAGTTAGTCTTGAGCATCTCCGTACGCTCGACTTCGTCGGCCAGCACAAAGACATAGTTCGCAAACAAAGGAATGTACGAATTGCGCAGACGACCGTTTGGCGAGCGATAGCGTTTGGAGATTACCGGACCGTAGAACGCAATGTCTTTCTTCGCCAGTTTCCGCATCAAGTCCTTTTCCCGTCGTGAAACGGTATAGACGATCCACCAACTAGCCCCTGCCTGCTCTCTTTCCACTAAATACTCGGGCGCATCAAGCAAATCGGGAGGGTGAATGTCGTCTTCTTGTTTGAGGATAGGCATGGTGGGTCCATGGCGGTGGCGGACTATGTTCTGGTATCATACCGAACGCACAAATTTTAGCCACATCCAAACAAATCAAGCAGCATCCTGACGGATGACCGAACATTCCAGCCTTCGCGCTATTATCTTAGTGGGTGTTTCAGGCTGACAACACTTCATCAACCGACTTAGACAGATAGACTGACATGGAACTCCGCCAAGACGCAAAATACGCCATGGTTATTCCCACAAGCATGGGAACCCGATTGACTCCGCTGGACGGCCAACCGTTTCACTCCAGTGATACGTTCAAAATGACGGGCACGAGTGCCGAGTCGAACGTCGGCAGCGTATCATCGTTTCTCGGCCTGAGAGTAAAAATTCTAACGGCCTTTGTCAAAGGTAGCCCTGTCTCGCGTTTCATCAAAGACGATTTGGCGCGACGTCACATGGACTATGAAGGTAAAGAGTTTGATCAGGGAGGACCGTGGGGCTATCGTCATCAAATCAATATGGCCGACAGCGGTTCAGGTTCGCGTGGACCACGTGTGCAGAATGATCGCGCCGGTGAAGTCGGTCGCAAGCTGAACATCAAAGATTTTGATCTCGATCGCATCTTTGCCAAAGACGGCGCTAAGATCGTCCATATGTCTGGACTGATCGCTGCCCTGTCCACTGAAACCAGTCAGTTCTGTCTGGAAATCGCTCGAGCGGCAAAGAAAAACGGGGCGCGCATTTCCTTCGACCTCAACCATCGAGCGTCGTTCTGGGACGGCCGCGAAGACGAACTGTCCGCAGCGTTCAGTGAGATCGCCAGTCTCTCAGACATTTTGATCGGCAACGAAGAAGATTTTCAATTGTGTCTGGGGATCAAAGGGCCCGAAGCCGGCGGAAAAGGCATCGGCGAGAAGATCGACAGCTTCAAAGAAATGATCAACCGAGTCAAGAAAAAGTATCCCGACACCACGCTCTTCGCGACGACACTGCGAGAAGTCGTTTCCGTCGGCCTGCATCATTGGGGATCTATTGTCTCGGAAGGCGACAACTGGCACGTCGTCGAGCCGCGTGATATTCACGTCAAAGATCGTATTGGTGGTGGTGATGGATTCGTCGGTGGATTGCTCTACGGAGTGTTGAATGGCTGGGACGCCGAAAAATGTACGCATTTCGGTTGGGCCAGCGGCGCGCTGGCAGCCACCTTCCTGACCGACTACGGACAGCCCGCCGACGAAGACCAGATCTGGAGCATTTGGGAAGGTAACGCCCGAGTGAAACGTTAGACGGCTTTTACATACTGAGTATACTTTGTCGCCACCTCCCCCTTCCGCCGGTTTTGGGAGAGGTCGACATTTCATTAGCAGGCCGCCAATAGGGTCGCGGAATAGCCGGAACAGGATCCTGACGAATGCCCAAACATCCTAGCCCCCAAGCCATTATTCTCATGGGCGTTTCAGGCTGCGGTAAGACGACGTTTGGCAAATTACTCAAACGGGAATTAGGTTTCGAATTCACCGACGGTGACGACCTACACTCGCCAGCCAACGTCGCAAAAATGGCTTCTGGACATCCGCTAAACGATGATGATCGTGGCCCATGGCTAGAGTCGATCTGCCAACATATCAACGATCACTTGGATAACAAACAGTCTGTCGCTGTTGCTTGCTCAGCGCTAAAGAAATCCTACCGAGACCAATTGCGAAAAATTTCGGTTCCGCCGACATTCATTCATTTGGTTGCCGACTTCTACCCGATAGCACGGCGTCAAGCCGACCGAAAAGGCCACTACATGCCGCGCGAGTTAATGCACAGCCAATATGAAACGCTTGAACCGACCACCGGCGAAGCCGATGTGATCGAAGTTTCCGTAACGCTACCGATGCTCGAGGCGGAACGCCAAGTATTGGCGATAGCCAAAGGGTAGCGAGGGTTGGAAACCACCGCTATACGCTAAGGGGCGTTCTTTTTTAGCTTCCGCTGTAAAGTCCGGCGAGGAATATCTAATCGCCTAGCTGCCTCGGAAATGTTGCCTCCCGAATCGGCGAGCACGCGTTGAATGTGTTCCCATTGAGCGGACGCCAGCGAAGGTGGCGGGAACTCTGGGTCTTCTATTTCAGGCGAGTCGTTGAATGCAGCCAGAACTTGGTCAGCATCGGCCGGCTTGGTAACGTACCCAACAGCGCCCAACTTGACTGCCTCGACAGCGTTGGTGATTGACCCATACCCTGTCAAAATCACGCAATCCGTAGTGGGCGAAGTTTCTCGAATGGACTTCAGCAAATCCAGTCCCGATTTACCGGGCATTTTTAGATCCAATACCGCACGTGAAGGCTCATGCAATTTCGCCAGCCCAATGGCCTGATCGAAATCGCCTGCCATGTAGACGACGAAGCCTCGACGCAGGAACGCCTTCTCCAATCGATTTCGCAGGACATCATCGTCATCGACTACCAAGATGGATAAAGATTCGGTCATGAACTCGCTTCGTTAATGTTGGATACCTCAGATAGATCTAACCAGCCGGCAGGAGAATAGTTACTGTCGTACCCTCTTTTTCGACCGATGAGTGTTTAACCGTACCGCCCAGTCGCTGCACAACATTTTTCGCAAGAAAAACTCCCAATCCCATGCCTTTTCCGGGGGGTTTTGTGGTGAAAAACGGCTCACTTACCCGTTCCAGCACAGATGGAGCCATTCCAGTGCCCCGGTCGACGATCTCCCAGCGCCAACCGCTGGCGGTTGAACGAATCTTGACCATTACCGGTCGGTCGCTGTCGTCGGCATCAAGTGCGTTCTGAACGAGCCCTCGAATCGCCTGACTAAGCCCGTCAATCGGCACTGAAACCAGTTGAGACTGGTCAGTGGAAAGCAAATCTAGGTGTACCCTTCCTCGGCCGATTAAACCTTCGAGTGACGCGTCGGCAAGCGCTCCCAACGAAACCTGCTTCAACGGTTCACCAACAGCCTCCCCAGCATGGCTGGACATCCGATCGATGATGGTGCGACAGCGATCTAGCTGACTGCGGATCAAATGGACATCCTCGATTACGTCCTCGGCACCCGGAAAGTTGGGCGGATGTTTCTCAAAAGCCTGCTCGACGTCTTTGGCAACGATTGCGATGGTCGACAACGGTGTGGCAAGTTCATGTGCCGTGCCGGCCGCTAAGGTTCCCAGTGCCTCTACTTTTTCGTTGCGAGCTTGCTGTTGCTGTACGTCGCGCACCGCCGCCTGCTGTAAGCGCACTTCTCCAGTCAGTCGCGTCATAAAGTAAACGATCACGCTGGAGCAAGTTGCGAATGCAACCAGCAAAGAAAGGTGGTTTAGCGTCATCCGGCCGTCGCGTCGAAACGCCGGTAGCCCCATATCTAGAAGCTCCAGATCCATATGCTCAAAAGCAATCAGCAGCAAACAAAGATTTGCTAGAACGTTAATCCCCCACGCCCATTTCCGGTCAAGTATTAATGCTCCTAGGCTGACATTGACCAGCATGAACAACAGGAATGGGTTGTTAGGACCTCCGGTGGCGAACAGTAACGCTGTTAGAGACAGAACATCCATGACCATGACCAATCCCAAAACGGTACGCCAAACGGAGGCAGAAGGCGTTTGGAAAATTGAAGTTTCGGGGAGTTGCAAGTTTTCGGCTGCGTAGCCGGATCTTGAAAACCACAGCGAAAGCAAAACGTTGGAAATGGCAGTCACTGAAATCACGACCAGCATTGCCCACAACGCAGGAAGCTCTGTCTGGAAGAATATTACGGCACCGACGATGGCCGCGATTTGTCCCACGACCGCCACCCAACGCAAATTGATCAGCCATGGGGCATTGAGAAAGCTTGTTGCAAAGGATTGAGGCATGGAGATTTCGACTGACAAGGGAAAGTTGAATGAATTGCTCGTACGCGATTACGGCTAGACTTTCAGAAAAAACGTACCGCAGGACTTTGTGAAATCGCAGACAAAGGCTAGGCTTTGCCAGTAGAGTTGGAACGGACTCAGTTTGAACAAAGCCTCACCTGAACCCATCCTACATTAACACAGGCCAAACAAGCTCATGAACCGGACGTCAGCGGAAATCGAAACAGCTAAAATCGGCAACCAGCAATCGAGCATCGCCAAACCGATGCCCACGCTTTCTCCAAACTCCCTCCGCTGGATTTTGGCCGCGATGTGCGTTACTCCGGTGGTAATCATCCTCGCCCTGTTTTCCTACATGCCACCGGTTTACGAAGGCCTGCTGGAAGCTAAACTCACCGCCACGGGCCTGCCACCGAAGGTTTATTACGAAGAAAAGTACTACGAGCGGGTCGGCCATGAAGGCGGTCAATTGGTAGTTGAAAATTTGAGCGAACAGGACTGGACTCATCTAAACATTCAGGTCAACAAGCACTATCAAATCATCGACAAAGTGCCGATCAAGGCGCACAGCGTCAAAGCGTTTGATCTAGATCGATTCGTCAACCGCACCGGTGCACGGTTCAGCGTGCAGTACAACGAACTGGCTTCGGCAAGAATTTATGCTCGTCGCCCAACACGTGACCGAGCAACCTATGCGTGCGAGTTCGAAAATGGACAGCCGGTCGAAATTGAGGAAACGATCAAGGCAAAAGAACGAGCCAAGTCAAAGAAAGTCGCTGCTCCATAGAGTTTTGGAAGGTAGCCCCTACCCTTTCTCGACCTTAGCCAAAAACTCCCTTGCACTTTGGAGATAGGAATTCTCACCCGGTGCAAAATCGCTTACCGCACACGCGGAGGTGTAAATCGCACGCATTCCGTCCACCCATGTCTCAGTTGTTTGCGAGTTGTTGGCCGGGAAAAAACTGTCGTACCGCTTCTTCAGATTCTCTGACAGTTTTTGGGACAGGTTGATTTCGTCAGATTCATCTTTGGCCACTATCGGCGAAGATGCTTTCTCTGCCAACGCGCCCTGTTGGCCTTGTGGGGCACTTGGAGAACTGAGGCTCCGGATCGAGGAAGCCAGCGCAGCCCGGATGCAGCGATCATCCAAGTCAACTTGATCTTCCGCCAGAGCAAGGATGGTTTTCTCGATTGCCAACAAGACCATACCGTTTTTGTTAGTGAACTTATTTCGCTCGCCAGTTTTCATTGCCAGCGGCTTAACCTCAATTGGCTTGGCAATCCCGCTTTTCTCGCGTTTTTTCAACCGGTTCAACAACTGCTTGCGTTTCTTGTCGGCTCTCATATCTTCCACAATCCATTGCCAAAATTAGGCTTTTCGAAACCTACGAGGTCCGCCGGTATCAATCCGAAGAGGCAGCCAGCGTGCGATTTATTCCAAGCAACAATTTTGCTAGGATAGCGGAAATCTGCGACTGAGCAAACATTCGAATCCAACGCGACAAAGGAAACCTGTGACGAGCGAACAGACAAGCCAACTCAAGAGCGACCTCGAGGCTCGACTTGCCCCTTACAACCAATCCCATGTGTTGCAGTTCTGGAACAAGCTGACATCTGAAGCCCAAGAGAAGTTATCAGATCAGATTTACGACTGCGATCTCGAACAACTGGGCCAACTGTTCGAACAAAAAGAAAACGCAAACCGTTGGGACGACCTAGCGAAGAAAGCCAGCGTTCCACCAGCGATAACATTGGCAAATTTCGCCGATGCAAAATCTTACGATGCTGCTTGGCAAGCGGGTGCCGAGCTACTGGAACAAGGTAAAGTTGGCATGATCATTACTGCCGGCGGCCAAGGCAGTCGGCTAGGATTCGATCACCCCAAAGGAATGTTCCCGATCGGTCCGGTCAGCGACGCCACGCTGTACCAGATATTCTTTGAAAAAGTCATGGCGCGAGCGAATCAGTTTGGTTCAAAGGTGCCAATTTACATCATGACCAGTCCGCCGACTCACGAAGAAACGATCGAGTTTCTGGAGGCACAAGACTATTTCGGCATGAGCCCGCAAGAAGTGAAAGTATTTTGCCAAGGCACGATGCCGGCGGTGGATCATGAAGGCAAACTATTGTTGTCTGATGTCGGTGAAATTTTCGCCAGCCCAGATGGCCACGGCGGAGCCCTACTGGCCTTGGAGAAAAGTGGCGCATTAAACGACATGCAAAAGCGTGGCGTCGAGCACGTCTTCTACGGGCAGATCGACAATCCCCTTGTGCAAGTTTGCGACCCCGCGTTACTCGGGTACCACGCCAAAAGCAAATCGGAAATGACGTCCCAAGTGGTCCGCAAGACCGATCCACTGCAAAAGGTAGGCAACGTGATTTCTGTTGGCGGCGTTGTGCAGATTATCGAGTATAGCGATCTATCGGAGTCGTTTGCACGTGAGACGCGTGCCGATGGCAAGCTAAAACTGTGGGCCGGCAGTATCGCAGTTCACATTTTCAAAACGGATTTCTTCTTGCGAATGAGTGAAACTGCGGATTCCCTTCCGTTTCATCGAGCTCATAAGAAAGTTGCGTTTATCGACTCCGACGGCGAACGCGTCGAACCGGAAACCAACAATGCCATCAAATTCGAAAAGTTCATATTCGACCTGTTGCCCTCTGCCAAAAACGCGATCATTTGCGAAGTCGATCCTGCAGACGGATTTTGTGCGGTCAAAAACGCGCCACCGGCAACAGCAGAAACTCCTGCGCATGTCAAACAAGCCATCAGCGACCTGCACACTAGGTGGTTCAAAGAGGCGGGAGTCGACGTGGCTGATGGAGTGACCGTGGAGATCAGCCCGCTGTTCGCCCCAGATGCCAAAGTGCTGAAAGAGAGAATCGCTGCGGATCCTTCTCTAGGTGAACCCATCACTAAAGACGTTTACTTTCAATAGCGCTGATTCATCGCCGACAGAATCCTAAACCTCTTTCTCTCAAGAAACAAAATATGCTGTACGCAACTATTATGGCCGGTGGAGCCGGCACACGTTTCTGGCCCGCCAGTCGCAAGAAGTCTCCTAAGCAATTATTGAATCTGGCGGGCGATCGTTCCATGATCCAAGCCACGGTCGATCGCCTTGAAGGGCTCTGCCCACCGGAGAACTTGCTGATCGTGACCAATGAAATTCTGGTCAATCCTATCGCCGCACAGCTTCCGGCTCTTCCCGCGTCATCCGTCATCGGCGAACCTGCCAAACGCGATACGGCTCCCTGCATTGGGCTAGCCGCGGCTTGGGTAGCGGCAAAAGATCCGGATGCAACGATGGTGGTCATGCCAGCCGACCATGTGATATCGCCCGATGATGTTTTTCAAAAATCGCTCCAACACGCTGCCAGTCTGGTGGAACAGGATCCTACCCGCATCGTGACGTTTGGCATTAAGCCTAGCTATCCTGCTGAGGTATTTGGGTATATCGAGCGTCAAGGCGATTCAATTGAGGGATCAGAGTTCCCCTCGTTTGACGTGGCACGTTTCCGCGAGAAACCCGATGCAAAAACGGCTGCTGATTTCTTAGAAAAAGGCACCTTTTACTGGAACGCGGGGATCTTTGTTTGGAAAGCCAAAACGATTCTTGACGCCTTGGAAAAACACCAGCCCAAGATGTTTGCTCACATCCAGAAGATCGCCAGCACGATCGACACGCCGGCCTTTCAGTCGACGCTAGAAACGGAATTCACCGCAATTGAGGGCACGTCGATTGACTATGCGGTTATGGAAAATTACGACAACGTGCTGGTCGTAGAAGCACCGTTTTCGTGGGACGATCTAGGGAACTGGACAGCCGTCCCGCGTCTCAAAGGCACCGACGATGAAGGCAACACAACGACGGGGAAGTCAATTTCGATCGGCAGCACCGGCACACTTGTACACGGAGATGACGACCATTTGATCGTGACCGTCGGCTTAGAGGACATGATCGTCGTCCGCACCCCCGATGCGACACTGATCGCCTCACGTAAGGACGAGGCAAAAATCAAACAGGTCGTCGCCGAACTGCAATCGCGCGACTGGAAAGAGTATCTCTAGTGGTTTTCGCGCCATCCAAGTCTTTAAAAATTGGAGGTTGGCTGTTGATTTGCATGTCTGTTCTAGGCTCGCAGGTCGCCAACGCGCAGGCTCCCTCTCCTGCCCCGCGTTCCAAACTGAACTGGCAAGTAAAAACACTCGGCGGTAAACAGTTCTGGACGGATGTGCGAATCAACGGCGGATGGCGCGTTCAGCTGAACTCAGAAACAGGCCATTTCCGTTTACTCGATTCGGACAACATCCGCCAAGCATGGGGGTCGCAGGCAGCGTGTGAACTGGAACTTGATCAGAAGATCGCCGCCCAAATCGTCACTCCCTATTCAGGAAAAATGGTTATCTTACTCCACGGTTTAGGCCGTTCTGGAGATTGCATGAATCCTCTAGCTGCCGAGTTACAACAACAAGGCTACCAGACGATCAGCTTTGGCTATGCCAGCACGCGGGCCGATATTCACAGCCACGCGAGTGCTTTGAGAAGTGTGATCGACCATTTGGGAGACGATGTAACCGAGGTCAATTTCGTCGGCCATTCGCTAGGCAACATTGTGGTTCGTCGGTACATCGGTGGTGAACAACAGGCAAAACGACAGATGCCAGATTCCAGAATTGCATCAATGGTCATGCTTGGACCACCCAATCACGGGTCAAAAATGGCGCGCACAGTTCAGAACAGCCTAGCTTTTAAAATGGTTGCGGGAACAAGTGGTCAGCAATTGGCCGGTGGTTGGAAAGAGTTCTCATCGTCGCTGGGAACGCCACAATTTCGCTTCGGCATTATCGCAGGTGGACAAAAATCTGATGCAAACATCAACAACCTATTGGTCCCCGGCAAAGACGATTTCACCGTCGGTGTTGATGAGGCGAAACTCGCCGGAGCCACTGATTTTCTAGTCACGCCGCTGTTTCATTCCAATATGATGCTGGACTCGGACGTGATCTCATGGACCATCAGTTTTCTCAAACATGGTTACTTCGTATCGGCGGAGGACCGCCAATCACTTCCCTTGGCTCCTGCCGTTCCCTGAAACCTTGTTGACCTCGGTGCCAACTATGCTTACACCAGACAACCAACCTATTCTGCCCCAAACGGGTCGACTGGCCGGGATTGATTTTGGCACAGCGCGTATGGGGGTTGCCGTTTGCGATCCCAGTCAGAAATGGGCCAGCCCTTTAGAGACTCGTCCATGTACTGCTTGGACCACGGAGGTTCCGTTGGCTGCTGCAGACGCAGATTACTTCCGTCAACTGGCAGTTAGCGAACAGTTGGTCGGCTGGGTCGTCGGTCTGCCACTACATGCCAGTGGAGACGCCAGCGAAAAATCTGAACAAGCAGTCAGTTTTGGAAACGCATTGTCGCAAGCCACCGACCTACCAGTGAACTGGATGGACGAACGTTTCACCACCGCTGCGGCCCGTGAGATTCTCAACGCCGGCAACCTGTCTCCAAAAAAACGTAAAGCGGCGTTGGACAAAATTGCGGCGCAGGTGATCCTACAAACGTTTCTCGAATCCGATCGCAGTCGCCACCATTCAGAGCGCGACCACACACTCGAATAACGCGCGCGGCCGGACTCTTGAGTTACTCTCCTTCCGAATGCTCGTAGCCGACCTGCAGCCACACGAATCAGCACTAAATCATTCTGACGTTGCGCAGATTCCCGTTGCGATCTTTTTCAAGCATGATTTCAGGTTCTCTGGTAGTTTACACATCGCTAAACACAGTAGAAACCGTTGCCAACATGTCGAGGATCAAATGCAATACCATCTTTCTGAACAAGAATTCGAACGCGCCGTTGGTTGGAAGCGGAAAGTATGGAACGACGCCGACGAACGTGCCAATCTAAAACGGTACCTTGCATTGCAACTGGCCTCCGCTGGTCTCGCAGCAAACGAAGAAGACGAATCATCCACAGAAATCCCGCTGAGCCTCGTTGAGAACCTGCGTGAGAAGGGGCGATTGCTGTCTGAATATCGTGCTCCGGTGGACAAACGGATCGAAACGTTCCTCAGCACGCATTTTGCCGACCTCGACCTCACAACACCGCTTCAGGTTCCCTCTCCAACGCTCGTTCTCGACCGGCATGGCATGGCACGCGAGCTTAGCCTACCTCAGGGTGGCAATCATTTCTCCAACAAACTGGTCGAAAGCCATCGGCTGGACAATGGCATTCTGAACAACCCGGTCCACGATCGCCGTACGACTCAGGGCACGTTTCACATTGTCGAAGGTCCTCTAGCCATCCCCGGGGATAAGCGGGCAGTGCCTCGAAACGTATTTGCCAATCTGTACAAGTACGCACTCAAACCGCCACGCGATTTGATGTTGTTGCCCTACACCAGTGAATCCAGTCGCCCTTCGTACACTTGGGTTTCGTTGATGCTGCGGCCGCTAGTATGCCCCGAAGTGAAAGGGCAGTGTCCACGCCAAACGTCGGAGGTTCGCTTCTTCGTCCCGGGAAGCCTAGTCAGCAATCTCGATTTCGTCGAATCAATTTTCGGTAACGCCGGAGATCCTCTGGTGCCAAGCAACGACGCCGCACTGGATGTCGAAACATGGAGCGGTCATAGTGGCTGCGTGATTCTGGCACCTCACCTTACTTCAACATTGAAAAAAGATCTCGGCCTACCTCACATCAGCGAAGCAACCGAACGTCAGAAAAAGGACGGCATGTGTTGGGAGTCACCGGACGAGTGCTACAACGATGGTGTTGCTTTCAAAATCACTTGCCGCGATGCCACTGGAACGACCGTGACGCTGATCGCCGACAACTACTACGGATACTGCAAGAAAGAAGTCAAAACCCAAATCAGTTTTGCTGCCAATCTGATGGGCGGCGTCGAAGAAGAACACGCGGGTGGAGCCCTAGCGTTTGCTTCTTATTCGTTGGGCGACGAATTCCAAGTCAACAGTCGACGATATAACGGACGAACGTTTGAAGATGTGGCTAGAGACTACGTTTCGTTTATCGACGTTCGTCCCGAGGGATACGGCGTTGACCGTAACTTTCCTACGGTTTATTACATCCCTGAAAATGCCAGCGTTTCGCTGATCGACAAACACGTTTCTTGGATCTCTGAAGACGGTCGCCAAAACAAACTCAAGCTTTCCCCGAAGAACGTTTACATCGCACCAAGCGGCTACAAAATCCGTTTGGAAAAGCACCCTGCAGCTCCTTCTTGGCGTCTGGTTGGAACCGTTGGCGAAGGCGTGTTCTGCCATAAGCCATGTACCGTGAGTGGCGGCGGCAAAAGTGAGATCAGCAAAAGCCTCAGCGACTACATGATTTACGGGCCGATTTTTGTCGCTGATCAGGAAAAGGATTTTGCGAAGCTCGAAGAGATCTTCAGCAGAGATTTCACCGATCGTTGGGATCCTGAGTATTCCGATCGCCCACTTTACAAAGACGAGCCGAGTCGCAGTGTGTTGGATCCGGCCAGATCGCTTGGAAGCACGATCAAGATGCTGACCCAAGCGCCTGAGTTCACCGACGAATATAATCAGTGGCTGGGAACAATTCCCAATAACGTCTACGCAATGGCGTTAATCATCAAACGATTCACCAAGCCCGGAATGGAAGACTCTTGGAAAGAGCACTTCGGTGTCGACATCGTCAATGGATCAATGGGGCACGAGTTGAAAATCGGTGATCGGCCTCTGGTCGGCACCTACCTGCGAGCCGGTCTCACCGACGGTCGCTGGCGAACCTTCAAATTGCGCCAAGATTTCATGGCGGCTGCCAAGGTTCAGCGCGAAGATGACATCACCGTCAGTACCGTCCTGAAAGCCGAAGGACTGGGTAACGTCGGTCTCGCCGTCCAAAAGAAGGAAAGCTATAAATTCGCCGTCAATTGCGAATACCGTTTGTTCCAGCGGCCTGATGATGCCGTTCATCGGGGTTTGGACAAGCAAACTGAAATCGACCTTTCTCAAAAAGGCAGCTTCATCAGTAATTTTCACGCACTCAATCGCGACGAGATCCGCGCGATCGTGGACGACGTGATCGATTTCGACCAGTATTCCAAACCTGTCAAAAAATTCTTACGTCAGGCCGCCTCGAAAAAGAAAGACGGGTTCGCCGTTGTCAGTTCGATTCCTCGCAAGATGCCCCACGGTCCTTCGAAGAACCCACGTTACCTTCAGGATCGTCCGGACATGGTTCGATCACGCGACACCTATATCGCGGAAGTCGGCACGCGTTTTCATCGGGCACTGCCGATGAACGAACCAGTTCACATGCCGGTAGGCGCCGTGCTTTCGGGGCGCCGAAACAACCCGCCTAACAAAGAACAAGGAATTCGTTCGCTGGCGGTTTACGGTCCATTGCACTATCAGGAACTGCCTGAGCTGATGATGGATTACATCAGCTCGTTGACCGGCAAGAGCCCAAGCACCACCGGTGCCGGTAGTGAGGGAGCGCTGACCAAAGGTCCGTTTAATTCTCTAATGCCGACTCTTGATCTGAACGCTTGCTTAGTCGCATCGATCCTGACAGATCTAGGCGGATACAGTACTCCTGCCGGTCACGTTGGTCCAGATCTTGAAGTTGGCCACGACATTAGCTTGCTGATTCCAGAGGTCTGGTGCCGCATGGGGCCGGACGAGCGCGATCCAGAGGTCTTAATCGAGAAAGGCATGATGGAGCCGGTCAAGGATTTCGAACACAACGGCCAGAAGATTCCAGCCAGCCGGTTGGGATACCGGATCAACGAAAAGTTTTTACGTAACTATCTGTCCCGCGTGTTTGACAATCCGTCCAAAGTATTCACCAGCGAGATTCTTAATCCGGAAGAACAGGACATGGATTCGTGGGCAGACGGAATTTTGCACATCGCCGAAGCCCAACAAAAAGCGGCCCAACGTTATATCGACGACGGCAGTTTCGAACTAGCCTGCCCTCCTCTTCAGGCGATTTTGAAAATCATGGCAGAAGGATCATGGCATGGTCACGATGCTAATAGCCCCGCCGTTCGAAAACTGTTCACGCGCGAGTACTTGCTATCGAGCGACTGGTATCGCGAACGGCTTGCGAAAAAGCAGGAAGTTGAAGTCAAACGGTGGAGTGACTGTGTGAGTTACCTTGAGTCATTCCTCGAGTCGCCGCACCGCAGTGAAGCCGCTCGTGAGATGCGTTTACAAGCGCGACTGAAATACGCTCAGGAGCAATTGGCCCATGCCAGTTCCGCGGGGTACTTAGATGAATTGGTCGGAACCGTCGGTGCCGATCCAATCAAGCCACTCGAATTTGTCCCGAGTGATCAACCGGGCTCAGAAGTCGCGGCCAATTAGTAAGAGGTACCGTGAGTACTGCGGAAATTCCTATCGGCATTCGTTCAAGGGACAGGAATGTCCGTTCTACAATCGACTACCTAGTTCTAACGTTCGTCTTCCATTTGTTGGATGTACTGTCGCAAACGTTCGTTCTCGTCAGTGACGCCCTTGAGTTTCAACAGATTCTCAACGCGTTTGACCAATTCAACGCGGTTAACGGGCTTGGATAGAAAGTCGTTAGTGCCCGCATCGACGGCCCGTTCGATATCACCAAGCTCATTGAGGGCCGTCACCATCAGCACCATTGTACTGGCTGTTGCCGGATCACTTTTGACCTTCTTGCACACCTCAAAACCACTCAGCTTGGGCATCATCACGTCCAGCAGAATCAAATCTGGTTTGAAAGACGCAACTTTCTCCATCGCCTCGTTGCCATCGACGGCAATCTCAGTATCGCAGTCTATGCTCGACAAATACGCTTCCAACAATTCACTATTGGCTGCGACGTCGTCTGCAATCAGCACGCGGTGTTTTTCCGAGGATTCCATATTTCGTGTCCGTTGTGTCACTTGTTTAAGGCAGGCATTTGGTCCAGATTATAGGCGACTCCCGGCTCTCGTCGACCGTAGTTCCGCGCCTTCGATGGTTTCCTAAACTAACCCGAGGCGTGAGCTCACGCTTCGGGTTAGTTTAGAAATACGACGCTTTAATCAAGCGAGCTGGTCTTCTTGGTTGAATGCGGATAA